>DASZGG010000072.1:0-6068 GCA_035939025.1 Chthoniobacterales bacterium
ACGTTGTCATTCATTGTGCTAGTTCCGGACGTGGAGGTGCGGCGGATTACGAGTCGGTTTTCTTTTTAGGCGCACGCAACCTGATGGCCAATTTGCAGTGCGACCGCTTCATCTTTACCAGTTCCACCTCCGTGTACAGCCAGACTGATGGCTTCTGGGTGGATGAAAAGTCGCCCGCGAATCCGTTGCGTGAGACGGGCCAGTTCCTCCGCAAAGCGGAAGATCTGGTATTGGGAACCGGCGGCGCTGTGGCACGCCTGGCCGGGCTCTATGGCCCGGGGCGTTGCGTCCCGCTGCAAAAGCTGCTTGATGGCAAAGCGATCATTGAAGGAAACGGAGAACGCGTTATGAACATGTTGCACCAGTTGGACGCGGCGGGCGCGCTCCGCTTTCTCGCTGAAACGCAAGCGACAGGTC
Organism: Chthoniobacterales bacterium; assembly: GCA_035939025.1. Taxonomy (GTDB): domain Bacteria; phylum Verrucomicrobiota; class Verrucomicrobiia; order Chthoniobacterales; family JAFAMB01; genus JAFAMB01. Next base: position 418 of record DASZGG010000072.1, read on the forward strand.
TTTTCAATGCCGTTGATAACGAGCCTGTACCCGAGCTCGAGTGGTTCCGGTATGTCTGCGACCGGTTGAACCAGCCGATTCCATCATTTGGTCCGCGAGATTTGAACCGAAAACGCGGCTGGACCAGCAAACGCGTGAGCAACGGAAAATTGCGATCGCTCGGCTGGGATCCGCTCTATCCAACGTTCAGGGAGGGACTTGCTACGATACAGCATTGGAACGGGTGCGCTCCCGCGCGTCCGCCGTCTCCTGCCTAACAATCCTAGTGTCCTGTCCCCGAAATAGCAGGTATATTGCCGGAGGTCAGTTGGCGGTTTTTCAAGGCGCGAGCGAAGCACCCATATCTGAGTCATACGGGTCGAGCGAGCAACGCGGAAAAACAGCCAGCTGGCCCCGGCCCGGAGGGTTGCGATGAAAATGGGCCGGCGGCTAGGGGAACGTATCGGCGAGTCGGCGTGTCGGCGTTTGCAAAGCGTCGTCAACTTCTTCGAGACCTCCTGATTATTGTAGCCGTGTCGAAAAGCAGTCTTACTTCCGCAGACGCCGATACGCCGATACGCCCACCCGCCGACACGCCTCCCCAGCCGACGGCCCATTTTGATCGCAACAATGTACCTGCTATTTCGGGGACAGGACACTAGTTCAACGCACCGCCGAATCGCGCATGATGTCCGCCGGAGGCCTTGCGAAGGAGGTAGCGCTATCATGCCAGACTTAGGGCGTGCCTCGCCGAAGCTCTCGGAAGGCGGAACGCGCTGCCTTTACGACACTTTCTCACTCGTCTTTACAAGTTTGTGTGCTATATTGCGCGCTCTATGGCTATTCAGAAGAAAAACGCCTTTTCACGACGCCTCCCTGACCTTGTTACCGAAGAACTCGTAGCTGTATTATCTCAGAGGAAATCCTTTGAGTTCAAGCAGCTCTTCGAGATCGTTCACGAAAATCTTCGTCAACGCAATGCGGCTAGCGGCGGCGAAGAAATGTTGCGTTTGCGTGCTTATGAAAAACTCCAAAACCTGGTAGCCCGCGGAGCGGTTAAGAAGACTGGTAAAAGTTACAAAGGTGACTCCTCCGCATTAGCGGCGATGGTTGCTGCGAACACAGCTCAAGCTACGACAGTTGCTTCGAAATCCTAAAACGTCCTTATGATACAGGATTACCTCCCAATCCTGTTGCAAGTGATCGTCGCGATCGGATTCGCTGGCGTGGCTTTGCTCGCCAGCGTAGTCCTGGGCCGTGCCGGTAAACGCAACGCCACTAAGGATACGGCCTACGAATGCGGCATGATCCCCCAGGGTGATGCCCAGCCGCGATTCAGTGTGAAATTCTACCTGGTCGCGATGTTGTTTATTCTGTTCGATATCGAGATCGTGTTTATGTACCCCTGGGCCGTGGTGTACCGCGACTATATTGATAATTTCAATCCCTGGACCATTTTCGGCAGCATGCTTGGGTTCGTGGTTATACTGATGGTCGGATTCGTTTACGCGATAAAAAAGGGCGCGCTCGACTGGAAGCGTTAACGCGACCTGATGCAGTTGGTGGGAGCCGCTGATGTAAGCGAAAGCTCTAGCTTTTGCCGAAGCCGGACGGGGAGCAAAAGCTGGAGCTTTCGCTTACAATGGCGGCCCCTTTCGACTCCACTAAATCAATGAGAAACCCAGAGGGTTATGGTTTCAAAGCGTGTTTTTTACGAAGGGCGCGTTCAAGGAGTCGGTTTTCGGTATATCGTCAGAAGTTTAGCGACCGGTTACGAAGTGGTTGGCTGGGTAAAGAACCTCATCGATGGCCGAGTTGAGCTCGAAGTTCAGGGCGACGCGGACGAAGTCGATGAATTTCTCGAAGCAATTCTAGACAGCCAATTGCGGCGCCATATCGGCCGATTCGTCGTCCAGGAAATTCCCGTAAAAAGTGGCGTGAAAGGTTTTGAGATTCGGCATTAACGCGAAGCGCTGTAATTCGCAAGACTCCGAACACAAAATCGTAGACTGTTATCCCGTTCCGTCTCATAGTTCGCAGCACAATGCGGTTCGCGATTTTTGGCGACATTCACGCCAATCTTGAGGCGTTTGAAGCAGTGCTTGCTGACGCTCTTGATCAGGGCTGCACCGCTTATATCTGCCTCGGGGATGTGGTAGGCTATAACGCCAATCCGCGCGAGTGTCTGGAGCTAGTTCAGTCGCTAAAATGTCCCGTTGTGAAGGGAAACCACGATGATTACGCTTCTTCCGAAAGCTCCTTGGAAAGCTTCAATCCATTAGCCGAACTCGCTATCCAATGGACGCGTGACCAATTGAGTAATTCCGAGAAGAGATGGCTCGGAACGCTTCCTCTCGTTTCTGAAATTCACGGATTCACGATTGTCCATGCGACGCTAGAGGACCCGGGGGGATGGGGCTATGTCTTGAACCAGTTAGATGCAGCCGCCAGCTTTTTCAAGCAAGCAACGGAACTCTGTTTCTTTGGTCACACTCACGCGCCGAGAGCGTACATCAAAGACAGCTCCGTGGTTGGGCTCCCCTTCGATCACCTGATCATCGAATCGGGTAAGAAGTACTTCGTAAACGTCGGCAGTGTCGGTCAGCCGAGAGACGGCGATTGGCGGGCTTCCTACGTTGTGTTTGACGAGGAAAAGCGCATGATCCGATTGCGACGGCTTTCGTATGATCTGCCAAAGACCCAGGAGAAAATACTTTTGTCAGGGCTTCCACCGAGGCTCGCGGATCGCCTTGCTTTCGGAAAATGACACCTTCGTCTGTGCTTGTTGTTAAACCAAGCTCGCTTGGCGATATCGTTCATACCCTGCCGGCCGTACACTTCCTGAAAACGACTTTCCCGGAGGCCGATTTTTTTTGGATTGCGAATACCGAATGGCTTCCGCTTTTGGAGGACAACGCCGATCTTAAAGCTGTAATCCCTTTTCCCAGACGACAGTTTCGAGGCTTCGCCGGGATCTTCAAATTCGTCCAATGGTGCCGGGAACTATCTCATTTGGAACCCGATCTGGTTCTGGATTTTCAAGGGCTGTTCCGGAGCGCCTGGATTTCACGCAGCGTGAGGGGTAAGTCGGTCCTCGGCTTGTCGGACGCCAGAGAAGCCTCCCGCTATCACTACCATGAACGTGCTCCTGTTGAGGCCGATCAGCACGCTGTTGACCGCTACCTGGGGTTGGCAAGACTGGCCGGAGCTGATACCTCCGGATCGGCTCATTTTCCTCTTCCGCGCGGGAGACCGATTTCATCGCTAGAGTTGCCGGATCGATTCGTCATTCTCCATCCGTTCGCTCGTGGCGCCAACAAGTCATTAACTCCCGACGAAATCTTTCAGCTCACTCGTTCACTCGCCCCGCATCCCGTCATCATTGTGGGGCGATCCAGGGAATGCTTTTCGGTGCACCGAAACGGGATTTCGCTGGTGAATCGTACCGATTTGTCGCAATTGATCTGGCTCCTGCGAAGGGCAAGTTTCATTGTCAGCGTGGATAGCGGTCCGATGCACATTGGCGCAGCGATCACCGCGGAGCTACTATCAATCCATACCTGGAGCGACCCTGGATTGGTCGGGCCATACAATCCGGACGCTTGGATATGGAAAGACCAATGTATTTTTCAGGTTCGATCAATCCCAGACAATGTATCCAGGAAGCAATCCGATGAGCGACCAAACCCCGCTCAGATCGCGAACTTTGTTCGTGAACGGCTGTTGCAATAGTCGTTCCCTCTCGCTATTTGATTAAATATGCCGTCGTTCGATGTCCTCTCTGAAGTGGATAAGCAAGAGGTTGATAACGCTATTAACCAAGCACGAAAAGAATTGAGTACGCGGTTTGATTTCAAAGATAGCAAGGCCACCATCGAACTTGTCGATCCCACGCTAATCGAACTCAGTGCGGAAGATGCCGGCAGATTGAGATCGCTCGTGGAAATCGTGATCGGAAAATTGGCGAAACGAAATATCGATCTGCGTAACATCGAACGAAAAGACCCGGCGATTTCACCACTCGGGCACGCTCGTCAGGAGATCCACATCAAACAAGGTCTGGACGGCGACAAGGCCAAGGAAATCATCAAAGCAATCAAAGGGCTTGATATTAGAATTCAGAGCCAGATCCAAGACCGTCAGATTCGAGTGACTGGGAAAAAGAAAGATGACCTTCAAGCCGTAATCCAATTTCTGCGCGGCAAGGATTTCGGCGTCGGTCTCGGCTTTAAAAATTTCAGGGACTGACTGGCCGCCTGGACTGGCCGCAATGCAGGAAATGCTTTATCTATTGATATTGGCTTTGGTAGTCTCACTTTTTTGGAACCCAATCTCAGTCCGGAGATCATGTCTCTCATCACTGTAAACGATTTCTCGTACCCGCAGGGGTGGGACAACTTGAAGCACATCGAGGAACGCGCGCGCTGGTATTGCTCGCAACTTGAAGACGGGCATGTTCTTTTTCTGGAGCGTATCCCGTTCGACTTACCAGAAGCCAATCTCCAGTTTCTCCGTACGCAGGAGCAGAGCAGTTCATCGCTTCACAAGAACGTTTCATATCGTCCCCAGCAGGACAAATTACGAGGTTTCGCTGCTGAAGTACGTGAGGATGTGGAGCGGTTGCACGAGGTCATGCGTTATTACTCGGTGCAGGTTGTGAAGTTCCTTTCACAGCTCCTTGCCCCCTATTCGCCACACTGGAAACTTGACTTCGCCAGCTTCCGTCCCCTGGAAGAGGAAGGGCGTAATCTACCGCTTCACAAACGTAACGACTTGCTTCATGTAGATGCCTTTCCTGGTCGGCCAACGCGCGGGGGGAGAATTCTGCGTTGTTTTACGAACATCAACCCATCACAACCACGGACATGGCTGCTGGGAGATCACTTCCCCGAGATCGCGAAGCGCTATTCAATTGATGCGGGCCTGAAAAAAATCGCTCAACGCGGGGCGACGCCAGCGGGCACACTGCGAAAGTTGATCGTTCCGTTTAAACAGTTAGTCCGAATCCCGGCATCAGACCGCACGGCTTACGACGAAGTCATGTTACGATTCCACGATTATCTTAAGGAAAACACCGACTTTCAGCGAGAAGGCACGAAAATCCGCACGGATTTTCCGCCCTCTTCGACTTGGATAGTTTTTACCGATGCCGTGCCGCACGCCGTATTGTCCGGTCGTCTCGCTTTGGAACAGACCCTGATTATCCCGGTAAACGCACTCGTTGCTCCTGGGAAATCGCCTCTCCGGACATTGGAAGAAATCGCAGGACGCTCGCTGACGTAAGCGAAAGCTCCAGCCTTTGCCTCCCCCGGCAAAGCGCAAAGGCTGGAGCCTTCGCTTACACTAGTGGGCGGTCGGCTGGGGAAGCTTGTCGGCGGGTCGGCGTATTGGCGTATCGCCGTCTGGGAAGACTGCTTTTCGACACGGCTACAATCACCAGGAGGTCGCGACGAAGTTGATAACTCTTTGCAAAACGCCGACACGCCGACTCGCCGATACGTTTCCCTTAGCCGCCTTGGACCGGCGGCATCAACGAAATCAGATCGCCCGGCCTAACCAAATAATCCCGGTGGACCCACTCGGTTCCCGCAGCGACTAATAGATGCTTGTTCCAGGGCGCCAGACTCGGACTCAGCTCGAAGAGCCTTTTGAGCAACACATCGACCGTCGTT
>DASZGG010000073.1:0-7631 GCA_035939025.1 Chthoniobacterales bacterium
ACTCCGAAATTGAGGACTAACGATGAACTCATCATTTGAAGGAAAAGTCGTGTTGATCACCGGTGGAACCGCGGGAATTGGGCGAGCAACGGCGATCGCTTTTGCCCAGCAGCGCGCCAACGTCGTCGTCGCGGGTCGCCGAGAGGCTGAGGGGGCGGAGTCGGTCGCACTTGTGGAGAAAGCTGGCGGCAAGTGCTTGTTTGTACGTACGGATGTGGCCCGCGAGGAAGAAATCGCGGCACTGGTCGGGCGAACGGTCGAACGTTTCGGCCGACTCGACTTCGCCTTTAACAACGCAGGGATTGGCGGAGAAGCGGGTGCGGGCATCGCAAACACCGGCGAAGTCTTCGACCGCATATTTAGCACCAACGTGAGGAGCGTATTTTTCGGCATGAAACATCAGATCCCTGCAATTCTCCAATCTGGCGGAGGTGCAATAGTAAACAATGCTTCGGTACTTGGTCTCAGGCCGTCCGCCGGCTCGCCAATCTACAGTGCCAGCAAGTTCGCGGTTGTTGGTCTCACGAAATCGGCTGCGCTGGAGTTCGCGACCAAAGGCGTGCGCGTGAACGCCGTTTGCGCGGCAATCATCGAAACGGACCTGACCGAACAAGTCCGCGAGAACGACCGAAGCAGTGGCTCCCTGCTGGCGAAGCATCCAATCGGGCGGTTTGGCCGGTCCGAAGAAGTCGCCGCAGCCGTGCTTTACCTTTGCTCGCCCGGCGCTGCATTTATCACCGGAGTTGCATTGCCAGTTGATGGCGGCTGGGCCGCCTGACGAAGCCAACAAATATCGCGTTCGCGGCGCATTAGCAGGTCGCCAATAATGGCCTATAGAAGATTGTTCATTTGTAGTCATCGTAGTCTGCCTGCACATTCTCTGGATAGGTTTCATATTCGAGTTCATTTTATAGTATCTTTTTCTGTTCGGTGTTTAAGCGCAGATTTCGAAGCTAACATGTAGAATGGTAATCGTTGCAGGAGTGTTAGAACTTTGGTTAGATCCAAACGAGTGCAGACAATTACCTTGGATCTCATACGTGCTCTAGTTTCAGTGGAATGGCCTTATTCTTAGAGCATCTCATCATCGTAAATGGAACGAAAGATCTAGTGTCGGACCTATGTGGTAGGGACGCGCTCCCGCGCGATCCGGCATCGCGCGTTAAGTTTGTAGGGACGCGCTCAAATGCCATCGCCAGCGAAATATTATACATATTGTGCTATTTTCCCGGAACAGGGCGAGCTCTTTGGGCGCGCTACAATCATCCCCGGAACAAGACTATGATCGCCATCGTGCCGAAAGGGGTGAGGCCAGGTGGGGATTGGCAGGGGGGGCCGAGGGTTCTCGATCTTTGATATTTGTGCTCCGACTTAAGAGAATCCGAGGACGAGGACGAGGACGATTGAGAGAAAGGAGAAACGAGCGATCGAGCACCAGATTTTCCTCGAAATCTCTTCTTGCCGGGCAGGGCGAGAATTTAGCCCAAATTCCGACGTTGGAACCGCAGATTCCGCAGATTTGAGGTGTAGGGCAGACGGTCTCCGCCATCTACAATTTTGTTCCGGATGAATCCTTGCGTCGGATAACGCTAAACTCCTTGGCTTCAGTCATCTGTGGAATCTGTGAAATCTGCGGTTCACCTCTTATCTTCGGTTTTCAGGTTTAGATGAAGCTAGCTACAACAGTTAGCGCTTATGGGGTTGAAACCCTAGCTGGATCCTGCTGTCCTTTGGGGCGAAAAACCGTCCCAAACGGTTCTTATCTTAGCGCCATTCGGTGCTGCCACCTTGACGTATCGTAACCATTCGGTTACGATCTTTGTAACCAAATGGTTACCATACGACGCAAGCAACGTGACGCGGTGTTTCGGGCAATTGCTGATCCGACGCGGCGAGAGATCTTGGGGCTACTGCGCGGTGGTCGGCAGACCGTCGGTGAAATCGCCGGGCATTTTCGTACGAGTCGTCCAGCGATCTCGAAGCACCTTCGTTTGCTGCGATCCGTCGGCTTAGTTGTCACGGGCCAAGAAGGAACTGCACGGATTTGCGCACTGAACGCCAAACCGCTGCGTGCGATCAACGATTGGCTCCGGGACTATGAAGCGTTTTGGGATGCGAGCCTGGGTAGTCTCAGAAATTACGTTGAGGAGAATCGATGAATCCGGAAAATGCAAGCGACACAATCGTCAAGGAAATCAAGATCAAGGCTCCGGCGGAACGGATCTTTGAGGCGCTCACCAATCCCGACCAACGATTGAAGTGGTGGGGTGCCGAAGGGCAATATCGGGGGACGCACATGGAGTCCGACCTGCGCCCTGGCGGCAAATGGATGACCCGCGGAGTTGGCAGGGGCGGCAAGCCCTTCAGCGTGGGCGGAGAGTACCGCAAGATCGAGCGTCCGCGTTTGCTGGTCTTTACGTGGCTTCCTGATTGGGAAGAGAATGCGTCAGAGTCGCTTGTGCGCTTCGATCTGCAAGAGAAGGACGGCGTCACAACGGTTCGCTTGACGCATTCCGGCCTGACGAGCGAGAGTTCGCGTGCCCACCATCGAGGCTGGCCTCAAGTCCTGGCCTGGCTGCAGGCGTATGTCGAAGACAAGGAGTGGGTGTAGCATCGATTTGCTCCGTCTTGAAGAAGCAAAACGGGACGCTTCGACTACATTGCCCTTTCGCGTAGTTTCGGCAGGAACGCGTCCCATTTCTGGGCGAGCCGTTCTTCAAGCTTCTTTGTGCAGTCGCAGTCGCAACAGGCCCATGGCCCTGTGCCGTTCAAGTCGCGGCAATTTCCGCGTGCATGTGCGTCAGTTACGCTTAGCAGTTCAAAGTATTTCTCCCAATAAGGACGTTCTTCAGCGAGCGGAATCGTACAGAAGCAAACTTCGACCCAGTGGACCTCTCCGTCATCGCCAACCCGAGCATGGCCCATGTCTTGAAGATATTCGTCGCCGGCAATCGATCCTCGGCCCAGCGTCCCTTCGTCGACCGCTCGCAAAAATTCCACTTCCTTTCCCGGCATTAAGCGGCCTTTGACGAGGTAGCGCATTTCCCCGGCGACTATAGGCCACAAATAGGCGGGCGCATAGTTCGAAAAAGCCAAGCCTGTTCTGTCAGGGAGAACCCTGAAATTTGCTTCGGAGGCAGCCCTGTGTACCTGAAAGGCCGGCGATTAGAAGCATCGTCAGGGGCCCGGAGAATAACGCATTCAGCCGCTCATCCAGCAGTAGTCGATTCCACGTTACTCCAGGATTATTGGTTTGATAGCGTTACCACTGCCGGTTTGTTCGTGCGAGGCAGTTCATCTGGCCCGGCGATCTGGATGTCTGTTAGCAATCAAGTTCGCAAAAACCCCTCGCTTTCCGGTTCCAAACTGCTATCTAAATGGCCCATGCGCGGCCTCGTCAAAACCATCATTGCAGGATGCCTCTTGCTGATGGTTTGCTCTGTATTCGGAGGAGAAGAGCGGCCGCCTCAGGTTTGGGACTTTGACTCGATAACACCGCCGCCGAGCCCCACACCCTCTGAGAAGAGTTCACCTCAGGAGGTATACGATGTTCTGGTAAGGATGATGACGCGGTGGAACGCGCATGACCTGGATGGGTATTTGGACTGCTTTTGGAAAAGCCCGGACCTTGTCGATGTTGTCGATTCCGAAGTCAACCTCGGTTGGCAGAAACTGCATGATAGCTATAAGAGCGGTTTTCACAATACGGACGAAATGGGCGTCATTACTCCGATGCGTATCCAGGTAAGATTGGTCAAGGATGATCTAGCATTTGCGCTTACCCGCTGGACTGTCACGTTCCCTCGGTCCACTCATGCGCTTATTGGAATCGACACTAACTATCTCCAAAAGTTCGCGGATGGCTGGAAGGTGATCTCAGCTCACACCAGCACGACGGAAATGTGACTGCTCCCGGTTCGGCGATTCTATTTCGCAGCAAGCCGGGAGCCCAGGAGTCAGGCGATGGCTTCGACTACCCAATGCGGGCGGGAGGATGAGTCGGCATGTTGAAGGCCATAAGCCGGGGAGGATGGGTCGGCATGTTGAAGGCTATAAGCCGGGGAGGATGGGTTGGCATATTGAAGACAAGAACCCGGGGAGGATGCGTCGGCATGTTAAAGCTCAATTTCTGGTTCTCGGTGCTTGGTTTCTGAACTCCATGCCAAAGCCTGTCGTGGCTCGAGTAGAGTGGGCGGTGTTCGAATGAACCGGTCATCGGGGCGGCTTGAGCGGCGGATAGCAGGGCCGCACAAGTGAGAATAACGGACGGGATATTTTTCATAATTCTGAGGTTTTAAGCCTATTTCGTTCCTTTTGCTTCATCTTTTCGCAAAACTGGGCCATTAACTCTGATTTTGCTCAGAGAACTTCTCATCGGCGAAGGATGGGAAGCGCAGGGCGTTCACTTTAAAAGGTTGTGATTCGCTGAAAGCTCTGTAAGTTAATAAAAACCATAACAATGAGAATGACAGTAATTTTCATCTGGTGGTCAATCGGTCATGGAGCTCGTTGGAACACTTACAGAACTCGCAAAGGCTAGTGGATGCGCTGACTTGGCTGGATGCAGGTCAATTGTTCAAGCCGCCGCCGAAGAACAACGTTCCCTCATTTACTCGGTATTGGATTCGAAGTTGGTGGATGAAACGGTGTTTTTAAAAGGAGTCAGCCGCTGGCTGGAGATTCCCTGGTGGAGCGAACCGATTATCGGTGTACCAGGACCTTTGCGGGAGAAGGTACCGGCCAAGACTGCTCTTCGCTACCATGTCGTTCCTTTGCAAGAAGATGAGCATGGGATCAGCATTGCATTTTACGATCCGTTCGACCTGCTGGCGCGACAGGCTTTAGCCTCTTCGCTGCACCAGCGGATCGTTTACGTGATGTCAACTCGCACCCAGATCGTTAAGGCGCTCCGGCAGGGCTATGGAGTTGGAGCCGAGACATTCGAAGCGATCCTCGAAGGTCGCTCGGAGGAAGAGGCAGGCCTCGACGCCGAACAGGAGACCAACGTTCTCGACCTGGATGATTCCGAAGCTTCGGTCGTCAAATTCGTCAACCAGATTCTGCGCGAAGCACTTGAACAACGGGCGACGGATATTCACATCGAGCCGCTCCAGGATGATCTTCAGATTCGCTACCGGATTGATGGAGTTTTACACGATGTACCTGTGCCGCCAAATATCAAAGTGCTCCAGGCTTCTGTGATTTCGCGGCTAAAGATTATGGCCCAACTCGATATCGCGGAACGACGACTTCCGCAAGACGGCAGGATCAACCTGGAGCTTGACGGTCAAGCGATCGACGTTCGAGTTGCCACCATTCCGTCGGTTACCGGCGAGAGTATCAGTCTGCGGCTTTTGGGTCAGGAGAAATTCACCTTCGATCGTCTGGGCCTGGACAAGCAGTTGCAACTGCGGATCCGTCAGCTCCTGGCACTGCCGAACGGCATCGTGCTCGTAACCGGGCCGACTGGTTGCGGCAAATCAACGACGCTTTACACGTTTCTATCGAGTCTCAACACGAAGGAACGGCGCATTGTTACCGTGGAAGATCCGGTCGAATATAAGCTCTCGGGAGTGATCCAGATCGCCGTCAAGCCGGAGATCAATCTCACCTTTGCCACTGGGCTCCGAAGCATCCTGAGAGGTGATCCAAATGTCATCATGGTCGGAGAAATGCGAGATCGCGAAACCGCTGAAATAGCCATCCGTGGAGCTCTGACCGGTCACCTGGTGTTTAGCACGCTTCACACTAACGACGCTATCGGCGGAATCACGCGGCTCGTGGACATGGGAATCGAGCGATTCCTAGTCGCGAACTCTGTCCGAGCATTTATCGCGCAGCGCCTTGTCCGCGTGTTATGTCCACGTTGCAAACGACCGGCCCAACACCTTAAGGACTACCTCAAAGAAATCGGCTTCCCGCTGGAGCACGCTTCCAATGTGATGGCTGCCGCCGGTTGCGACCAGTGTCGCCATACCGGCTTCGAGGGTCGCGCGGCGATATTTGAAATCTGCCTGGTAACACCTCGACTTCAGGATATGGTCACCCAGGGCTCTCAGGAGGCCGTCCTGCACGCTACGGCGATCGATGACGGGATGATTCCGTTGCGTCATCACGGTTGGAGCAAGGTGATTGCGGGAATCACCACTGTAGAAGAAGTAGTGCGCGTGACAGCCGCCGACCTCGAGATGGTCGACGAGTGAGCTTTATTCAAACTCGGCGCCATGGTCGAAAGCATTTTCGAGATCAAGACCCTCAGAATGACGATTTTATTAGTCGATGCAGTTCCGATGGTGGGGACGCGCTCCCGGACGCGCTCCCGCGCAGCACGTTCAAGCAAGCGTGCAAAGGTAAGAAAGGCGGGAGCCAATGGGAAATAGCTTTAGCTCTGAAAGCGTAAGAGCGTGTATGCAGAAGCAGCAAGAAGAAGCGTGGAAACATGTAGCGCCGGACGCGCGGGAGCGCATCTACCTGCGGGGGGCTGCTCTGCCCATGGCATCGTCCTCGTCCTCGTCGTCGTGCTCGTCCTCGGTGCATTGGGATTCCGTGACCGCAAAGAGCCCGATGTCCTTCAACTAATTTGTTGTGTTAGTCTGATCGCGAAACGATCGGGATTCTCGAGGACGACGACGAGCACGAGGACGACTCCTCAAATTCGGTTTTTAGGTTTAACCTAAATTCCGAATTGGAAACCGAGGTTACCTCTTAATTTCGGCTTTTGAGTGGTCGAAAATCAGGCAAAGGCTGGAGCCTTGCGCTGCTTCTCCATCCGCTCATTGGTCGCGGCCCAATCGAATCCGGAAAGCCGTGACATCATCCAACATATTGCGACGCGAAGGCATTCTAACTTTCTGAGAACCGATTTTATCTTGTAGGCAGCTTGCGGGTTTAGAACGGTACGACGGAGTGGTTGGCTGCGGCAACGGAGGTCGACTTCGGGCGACGTAATCGACTGAACGTGTTGTTATCCCCGTAAATCGCCCAGGGACCTCGCGGCACGCGAAAAAAGTCGACGAACTTCCAGTCACAGACGTCGATGCTGTCGAGGGCTAAATAATCACGAACAGCCGGAGAAACGTCCAGCCCGGCGTCTTTGTTGGGGTTCGGTCTGGGGCGTTCATTCCCGAAGACATACTGCCAGTGGTCGGTTTGGTAGGGCCCGACGTCTTCCCACTGCGCGTAACAAACTTTGTTCCCGTGCCGGATCGCCACCCACCGACCTTTGCAGACAGATTGTCCATCCTGCACAAAACAACTCTTGAACCAGGGAATTACCTGTGCCGCCTCCGGCTTCGTGTGATGATCGTCAACGTCGTTGTAAGGGAGCGCAACGTAGAACGGATTTTGGCGCGGGACAAAATTTGTCGGGATAAAATTTCGTCGGTCGTCCGAGTTCGGGCTGTCATAGCCCCCGTAATTTGAGAACCAACCAATATCCCAAGCGCTCTTGTCGTTCGAGACCGGGTTATTGACGGTTGCTTGTTCACCCCCCCAGAAGATTGTTGTGGTAATGTCGAGCTTCCATGAATATTCCCCTGGACCGGCACCGAGACTGTTTTTTCCGCTAACGTATGAACCTGCTCCCTCGTTGGCGCCTGAACCGGATAGGACATTGTTAGCCCGCGAAATCG
>DASZGG010000074.1:0-9271 GCA_035939025.1 Chthoniobacterales bacterium
GCAGGAGGAGTCGACCTCCAGATTCTTGGTATAGGACGCACGGGACATATCGGGTTTAACGAACCCGGCTCTGGCATTGATTCGCGAACCCGAATGGTGGCGCTGGACCGTTTAACTCGCCGAGATGCAGCACGGGACTTCCGCGGTGAAGCAAATGTACCCGGATACGCGATCACGATGGGGGTTGGAACGATTTTGCAAGCCAAAGAACTCGCGCTGCTTGCCTGGGGTGAATCGAAGGCGGCGATCCTTCGTGCGGCTATTGAGGGCCCGCAAACTGAAACTGTTCCTGCCAGTTTTCTCCAGCGCCATTCTAATTGCAGATCTTACATTGATGAGGCTGCTGCCGGAGAACTGACTCGAATCCGGTTTCCCTGGAAGGTCAGCCCGGTCGACTGGAAGCCCCAGATCATCCGAAAGGCCGTGGCTTCATTAGCCAGCGATCTTAAAAAACCTGTTTTGCGGTTACGGGACGAAGACTACACCGAAAATGGCCTTGCCCCGTTGTTGTTGGAGATCGGTTCGGCTTATACCCTCAACATTCGTATCTTTAACGAGCTACAACATACGATCACCGGCTGGCCGGGTGGAAAACCGAATGCCGACGACTCGAACCGCCCGGTTCCGGCTGAACCGGCCCGCAAGCGGGTGCTCGTCTTTGGACCGGAGCCGCTCGACGCCGAGTTAAGCATGGCTGGGACACTACATCGTCTCTGCCGCCACCAACATGAGGTCACGTTTGCGTACCTGACTTCAGGTAACCTCGGCGTCCCCGATAGCGAAGCCCGAATGGCGATTAGTTTACTGAACGAGTTGAGTGGCAGCCGACCGGGAGATGTGCAGGGGAAAGACCGAGTGAAAGATTTGGCTCATGAGCTTGAGAACAAGACACCATTTGAAGAAGACAGCCCTGACTTACGACAATTTAAGGGACTCATTCGCAAGGCCGAGGCGCGTGCTTCCTGCCAAGTTCTTGGACTCGATCTCCCTGGGGTGCACTTTCTTGATCTTCCGTTTTATGAAAAGGGCCGGTACCGGCAGTTCACGACGGGGGAAAAGGACGCGGCTGTGATTCGGGATTTATGTCAACGTATCCTGCCTCATCAGATCTACATCACAGGTTCCGGAGCCGACCCTAGCAGCGTTTCCGGAATTTCGTTCCGCCTCGTTACCTCCGCTCTCGAGATGTGCGGTGATGAACCTTGGATGAAGGCCTGTCAGGTCTGGTTATATGCATCGAGCGAGCGCCCATGGTATCCGGAGGAAATCGACATGGCCGTACCTCTGAGCCCGGCAGAGTTGGCGGTGAAGTTGGAATGTCTCTATCATCATCGGTCACAGCGAAGCCAAACGCCATTCTTGGAAGCTCAATCCGGAGAGAGCTGGCAACAGGCCGAAAACAACAATCGTGCAACAGCTCAACACTACGACCGCCTGGGTCTTGCAGAGTACGAAGCAATCGAGTCATTCAGAAGACACAAGGACTCGGAGGTAAGGGAAGTGGCTGGTGGCTAGTGGCTAGTGGCTGGGGGCTGGGGCAGGGGGCGCCCGTGGCGCGGTAGGGTTGCGCTCCTGCGCGACCGGCGTTGCACATCCATAAAACGTAAACAAGCAAAAGTGGGCTCCGGCCGCGCAATCAGCAAAGGGCGGTGTCAAGACGTGCAACGCCGGTCGCGCAGGAGCGCAACCCTACCGCGCCACCCCAGCCACTAGCCGCCAGCCACTACTGTCACCTTCATCTTCGCCTCCAGATACCGCGGTCCCAGTTTGTCGAAGCTATCAAGGAAACTTACCCGGAACGTGCCTGCCCCTTCGGTTCGTGAATGCTCTGCCGCCAACTCCCCGGCTATGTCGGTGAAAGCCATCGCGTGAACCGCGGCCACCAAAGCGATGGGTTGCACCGGTAGAAACGCTGCGATGATCGAGGTCGCTACGCAGCCCATTCCTGTTACGCGCGTCATAAACGGATGGCCGTTCGCGATCGAAATGATCCGTTTTCCATCCGAGGCATAGTCGATCTTTCCGGTACCCACCACGACGGAACCGATCTTCTGGGCAGCCGCACGAACGATTTCGCCAGGAAGCCCTGGATCGAAACTCGAGTCGACGCCTTTGCCGGCCCATTCCAGGCCGGCAAACACGGAAATCTCGGCCAGGTTGCCCCGGACTATCGTTGGTGTTCCGGACGACAGCAGGTCTTCAATCAGTTTTCGGCGCAGCCGGGTCGCTCCGACAGCGACAGGATCGAGTGCAACCGGTCTCCCTAATTTGTGGGCCGTCTTGTTCGCCTCAAACATCGCCGCGATCGACTTTTCATTGGGAGTTCCGATGTTGATATTCAGCACGTCGGAAGCTTCAACCAGTTCCGCTGCTTCTTCGACCGAATCTGACATGATCGGTGAGGCACCCAACGCGAGTAGCGCGTTTGCTGTGAAATCCTGCACCACGGAATTCGTTATGTTGTAAACTAACGGAACCATTTCACGAATCTTCTGCAGGTCTGTCCAGATGGAGTAGGCTGAAATCTCTATGTCACTTGGCACTGGGCATAGCCTTCACCCGATTGATCTCCATGTCCATGTTTTGGGAAACGGAAAATCCGGATCGGGTTGCCGGTTCACGACTCGCTGGTGGCAGCGACCGTTCATTGAGCTGATGGCGGCCAATGTGGGCCTCAAAGCCTCACCCGACGATTCCGATCTCGATGAACGATTCGTCGAGCGATTAGTTGCCTGGCTCAGAGAATCAAGTCTAGGGCAGGCAGTCATTCTCGCCTGTGACGATGTGTACGACGAATCCGGCCTTTGCTTTCCCGGCTTGTCCGGCCTGTTCGTGCCGAACGACTACGTACTCGAACTCTCGAGGCGCTATTCGGAATTGCTGCCGGCTGCCTCGATTCATCCGGCGCGAACGGACGCCCTGGCCGAGTTGGAACGTTGCGTTGCGGCAGGCGCAGTCCTCCTGAAACTCCTGCCCTGTGTGCAGGCTGTCGATTGCAACCGGGAATTTTATAAACCTTTCTGGCAGCGCCTCGCACAGTTAAATCTCCCGCTGCTGGCGCATACCGGAGGGGAGTTTTCTCTGCCCACGCACCGGCGAGATC
This sequence comes from Chthoniobacterales bacterium, assembly GCA_035939025.1. Classification (GTDB taxonomy): domain Bacteria; phylum Verrucomicrobiota; class Verrucomicrobiia; order Chthoniobacterales; family JAFAMB01; genus JAFAMB01. The sequence goes on from DASZGG010000074.1 coordinate 3,104, forward strand.
TTCAAAGCATCGATAACCTGCGGTTACCACTCGAGTGCGGGGTAACCGTCATCGCAGCCCATTGCGGCACGCCGGCCTTGCCGTGGGATCGGGATTATTTCGATCAGTTCGACGAAATGCGGAAATCCTTTCCTAACCTGTACGGAGATATCTCCGCCCTGTCGCAGATCACCCACTTGAAAACTCTCGGCCGGCTCAGGAAAGACCCGCGTCAAATCCTTTACGGCAGCGACTATCCAGTCATGACCACAGCTTTTTGGTCCCGGCTTGCAGGGTGGATTTCCAGTGCCGAATTCGACCGGATCCGTTCGATTCGAAATCCGCTTGAGAAGAAGTTTCAGCTGACCGTGGCGCTCGGTTTTCCGGAACAAATTTTCACGGACATCTGGAAGCTCTTGCCAGTCACGCGAAACAATTAACCTAAACTCCGAAGTTTGGATCCTCGTGCTCGTCGTCGTCCTCGATCAGTCGGCGTTTTCTGCAGCGAAGAGAGCCCGATTGTCCCGCAATTATTTGTCCAGTTAGCTTCCTAGTTCGCGACGGAAGCCTGGATTTGACGGTGGTTCATAAAACCGCCAGTTAGCGTCCGCCTTTTTAATATTGGCGGCGGGATGAGAGAAGAACGTATCTGCAGCCTTTTTAGTTTCGCAAACGTAAAGCTTCCCTTTGTAGATAAGAAAAACGTTTGGATCGATATCGTTAAGCTTGCGTTTGGTCATCCCGTTCGCGCAAAAACCCCCGTACTGCGGGGCATATTTCGCCGGAGATTTGTCGAATTCCGCTTTGTCATCCGCAGACGCGAAATAGTATTTCGCTCCCCCGTAGGAACTCGAATATTTCGGGTCACCCTTGACAGCTTGACTTTGCTTGAAATATGCGACCGGATCATAGCCCTTAAGAATAACGCCGTCCTTATCGACGTTAACTTTTGGCGCTTTGGCACGCGGTTTCTTCGAACTTTCTGCTTGGGCCAGGAGCGGTTCATTGACGCCGCCCGCAGAGATCAAGGTTTTCGCATCGAGCGCATCCGAGGCGATTAATTTAAGCGGTGCATCGACCGCCGCGAATACCGCGACGCAAGTTGCGACCAAAGTATATTGGATCATTTTCATGGGTTGAGCTGAATCGGATGGGTGAGACGCACCAGACTTCGGCGTCTGCTAAGATGCAAGCTTCTGAATGTGACAAACTCGTAACATTGCGTGCCGTCCTGACCTCGAAACGGCAATAAATCGAGCGTAAGATAGCGCGCCTGAACCCGCTGGCCCCGCTGACCCCGCTACTTTTCACGTTCTCACCTCGGGGGCTTGACTTTGTCCATACTCGAAGAATTAGCGTATAGCTGTGAATGTAAAAGTTAGCTATCGCAAGCTCGGAAATACGGGGCTTCTTGTCTCCCCGATCGCTCTTGGAACCATGCAATTCGGCTGGAGCGCCGATGAGGCAGCGTCGCACGCTATCCTCAGTTCTTATGTGGATTCGGGCGGAAATCTGATCGACACGGCAGATTGTTACTCGGTATGGGCTCCGAACAATCCGGGAGGTGTTTCCGAACAAATCATTGGCAGGTGGCTGAAGGCGACCGGGAACCGCGACCGAGTTTTGGTGGCTACCAAAGTTCGTGCTGCAATGGGTCAGGACTTTTCGGAGGGAGACGATCATCCGCTGCAGCGCGAGGGATTATCCCGACGATGGATACTGCGAGCGTGTGAAGATAGTCTCAGGCGACTGCAGGTCGACTATATCGACCTTTATCAGGCGCATTACATCGATCCGCGCACGCCGATCGAGGAGACACTTTCCGCCTTCAGCGATCTTGTTCGCAAAGGTTATGTCCGGTATATCGGCTGTTCAAATTTCAGTGCATGGCGTTTGATGCAGGCTTTATGGGCTTCAGACAAACATGGGTACGAGTCGTTCGTATCGATTCAACCGGAATACAGTTTGGTCGCCCCTGTCCGTGCCGATTTTGAAAGGGAACTTGCCCGGGTCTGTTCAAGGTACGGGATCGGTGTACTGCCTTACAGTCCACTTGCCGGAGGTTTTCTGACAGGAAAATACCGAAGAAATCAAGGCCTCCCCTCGGGAGTTAGAGTGGAAGGAAATAAGAAACGGATGAGCGAACAAAATTTCGATATCGTCGAGAAGTTGGTTGAGATCGCGCAACGTCACGACTCGACTCCGACGCGTGTCGCGCTTGCCTGGCTGTTGGCCCAGCCGTTTGTCACGGCCCCGATCGTTGGTGCCAATAGTACCGGGCAACTGGCCGATTCGATGGGTGCCTCGGCACTGGGCTTATCTGAGGAGGAGATCGGCGAAATATCGAATGTAGCCGACTGGGAAAGATCAAGAACCGATCGTGAGGCCTGAGTGCATGAAGCCGAACGCCGGGAATCAATATCGTTCTCGGCGTTCTCGGCGGTAGCGGCCTTATTTACTTCGCGTGCTGGATCAGCTCGATCTCGTACCCTTCGGGTGCATCCACAAAAGCAATGACGCTTCCGCCGCCGGTCTCGGTTGGACCGTCAGAAAGGGGATAGCCTTTGGAGGCCGAATGCTTCGCGAATGCTTCAATATCGTCGACCTCGAATGCCAGATGGGTGATATCCGAGCCCACGTTAACCGGACCGCTGGCATCGAACTTACAAATCTCGATCTCTTCCTCGCTGCCAGGGGCTTTGAAGAAGACTAGTTCGGAGCCCCTTGGGGATTTCGAACGATGGATCTCTTCGAGACCAAGTACGTCCTTATAGAACGCAACAGTTTTATCCAAGTCGGATACTCGATACCGGGTATGAAGGAGTTTCTTAACCATAGATTGGAAAACTGGCACAAATGGATCGCGTCGGCCATCAACTCGTAATAAATTCCACGCGGGTGAATTATGCTCTACATCGGCATTGACAGCGGCACGCAAAGTACCAAATCCATTGTAGTAGACCTCGAGAAGGGCGGGATCATCGCGACCTCGCAGCAGAATTACGGCTTAATCACCGGTCTGCCTGAGGGGCACATGGAGCAAGATCCTAAAGTTTGGATCGGCGCCGTGGACAAGACGATTCAGGATTGTCTGACCCAGATCGGCGACCGGAAACACCAGGTTGGCGCCATCGGAGTCAGTGGCCAGCAGCATGGCCTGGTCGTCCTTAACTCTTCCAGTCAAGTGATTCGGCCGGCTAAACTTTGGTGCGATACCTCGACGGCGGTACAATGCAAAGAGATCATTGAGGAATTCGGAGGCGAAGCCGCGCTGATCAAACTAATCGGTAACACGATGTTGCCCGGTTGGACCGCTCCGAAAATTCTCTGGCTGAAACAGCGCGAACCAGAGAATTTCGCCTCGGTCGACAGCATCCTCTTGCCGCACGATTATATCAATTTCTGGCTGACCGGCGAAAAGCGCATGGAATACGGGGATGCCTCCGGTACTGGCTTACTCGATGTTAAGACACGCCGCTGGTGCGAACCCGTCATCCAGTTTATCGACGAAGCGCTGATTGAAAAGCTGCCGCCTTTGGGTTCTTCTCGCCAGGCTGTCGGTTTGCTCCGGGAAAATTTGCGGGAGAAATGGGGGCTAAAGAGCAGTCCGGTGATCTCCGCGGGCGGCGGCGACAATATGATGGGCGCGATCGGAACGGGAAACGTGAGCCCCGGAGTAGTCACTGCCAGCCTCGGAACGTCCGGAACAGTCTATGCCTATTCGACGGAGCCGGTTGTTGATCCTCAGGGCGAGGTAGCCTCCTTTTGCGATAGCACCGATAAATGGCTCCCGCTGGTTTGCACAATGAATGTAACGGTGGCTACCGAGAATCTGCGGCAGCTCTTCGGCTGGGACATTCCGCAATTGAACGCGGCCGCTGCTTCCGCGCCACCCGGAGCGACAGGAATCACGTTCCTCCCTTATCTTTCAGGCGAGCGGACGCCGAATCTGCCCCGTGGCGTCGGTGTGTTTCATGGTCTGACGACGAAAAATATGACGCCCGCCAATCTTGCCAGAGCTACTGTGGAGGGCGCGACGTTAGGACTAGCCTATGGTCTGAACCGGTTTCGCTCACTGGGCATAAAACCTTCCGAGATTCGGCTCACCGGTGGCGGTAGCAAAAGCCAGATCTGGCGCCAAATCTGCGCCGATATTTTTCGGGTTCCGGTCGTCTGCCTGGCCACGGCCGAGGGGGCAGCCCTGGGCGCTGCTATGCATAGCGCTTGGGTCGAACGTCTTGTGAATAATAAATCCGCAAACCTCGTGCAATTGCTGGATGCAGCGGTCAAACTCGATGAGTCTTCGCGCGCCGCACCTCGGCCAGAGACGGCCAACCTGTACCAGGAAACCTATAATCGTTTCAAAGGTTTGACTCAGCGGCTGGCGACTGGAGGATTTCTGTAGTGGCTAGTGGCTGGTGGCTAGTCTGGCGACTGGCAGCTAGAACACTGCGGCATTTCTGAGGACTAGTCACTAGTCTAGCCACCAGCCACTAGACTCATGAAACTCGTCATAGCCAGCACCGGCGCCAGCGGCGCAATCTATCTTCAGCGTTTGCTGGCCCAGATCGATTGCGTCCACCACGAGCTGCATCTCGTCCTTAGTCCGTTTGCGAAACAAGTCATTCACGACGAATTAGGCGAACTTCGCGTGCCTGCATCCGTCCATGAGCACAACGACCGCAGCATGAATGTACCGTTCGCCAGCGGCTCTGCTTTCTTTGACGCAATGGTCATTGTTCCCTGTACGATGGGGACGCTTGGCAGAATCGCGGCAGGTACGAGCGACTCGTTGATCCATCGTGCCGCCGACGTCTTTCTGAAAGAGAGGCGAAAGCTTATCCTGGTGCCGCGTGAAACGCCCTGGAATCTGATACATGTCCGTAACTGTGCTACTCTCCTTGAGGCCGGCGCAGTCATTTTGCCGGCGGCCCCTTCATTCTACAGCAAGCCGGCATCGGTGGAGGAAGTTGCTGACACAATCGTTCACCGCATTCTGGACCAGCTCGGACTTCCGGCCCCGAAAGCTTTTCGCTGGTTTGAAAACCTCGAGTAACCGGAAAAGCCGAAGAAAGACTCACACAGAGGGCACAGAGGTCACAAAGGCTGCTAAAACACAATAAAGAGGAGGCAATTGGAAAGCTTTCGTTCGGAAAACCCTTGTATTTCCTTTGTGACCTTGGTGTGAGTCTTCTCTCCACCCACACGATCCGCCTTGGGTCCCGTCGGAATTGCAGTTAAATCGCGATATTTTCGAAAATGCTGTTGCGCCTTTGGAAAACAAGGCTAATCTCTGCGTCCCGGCTGAAAAGTCGTGAAAGTTCAGGGTTGAGGTTAACGAAATTTTTCAAAATTCGAGTTGACCAAAAACTGTGAGCGGTTAAAGTAAACTCTCTGCTGATGACAGAGGGGTCCGCTAAAGGCGGAAATGTTCTTCTAGTTTTGGGGACTTCAAATTGGCTCAATTTTGTCCCGGTTGAATTGAAGGAAGTAGATCCAGTTTAGCCGGAGTTCAAGTTGAGTTTTTTTGTCGCCTGAAGCGAAAGAGAACCACGTTCATTGAAAGTTTGGTTCTGAGTTTTTTAAAAAACTTCAGAATGGTGATGTCAGCAAAAATTGTGTTGTGCGTTATACGTCAGATTCTTTTGATTCTTACAATTTTAATGACCGACAAAACTTGCTCTTGATCTGGCAATTGCCGGAAGAGAGAGGCAAAGATTGATTATGGTCAGAATTTTTATCGCTGGCAGCCAGTCTTACTGGTTGTCAGGGTAGATAAAACTTTCTACGGAGAGTTTGATTCTGGCTCAGAACGAACGCTGGCGGCGTGGCTAAGACATGCAAGTCGAACGAGCTTAGTTTTGTAGCAATACAAGGCTAAGCTAGTGGCGAACGGGTGCGTAACACGTGAGCAATCTGCCTTAAAGTGGGGGATAGCTCGCCGAAAGGCGAATTAATACCGCATGTGGTTGTAAAACCAAAGCCGGGGCAACCTGGCGCTTTTAGAGGAGCTCGCGGCCTATCAGCTTGTTGGTGAGGTAACGGCTCACCAAGGCTTCGACGGGTAGCTGGTCTGAGAGGACGACCAGCCACACTGGAACTGAGACACGGTCCAGACACCTACGGGTGGCAGCAGTCGAGAATTTTTCTCAATGGGGGAAACCCTGAAGGAGCGACGCCGCGTGGAGG
>DASZGG010000075.1:0-2860 GCA_035939025.1 Chthoniobacterales bacterium
CCCCTCCTCTGTTATTTGATGGATTACCGTCATTGAATCGGTCGGGCAAAAGAAAGTAGACGATCTCGCCCAGACGCGATGACCGAACACCAGGTTGAAAAAGGCTATCACCTCCGTGGGCGACAGAGGCAGCCAGGAAGAGTAAGAGGGGGAAAAGCTTCACTTCAGCACTCAAGAACGCAAGAAGTCGAGAATTCAAGAAGAACAATCGTCTCGCGCCGCATTTCAGCATCGCACATTCTTGAATTCTTGAATTCTAGAATTCTTGAATACTCGGCTCCAACGCCTTTAACAGCTCCAATGCCTCCTCCCGCGTCCTCACCTCTCCCTCCAACTGTGCAGTCTGAATCGCCTCCAGCAGTTGTCCCATTCGCGGGCCCGGCTTCAGGCCTAAAGCGATCAGATCATCTCCTCTTATCAACGGTGGCGGAATAAGCGGCTCCCGGGCAAACTCTGATGCTTTATTCACCAGAAAGTGGTGATTTTCCAGATCACCGTGGCTTCCTGCGCAATCGACGCGATGCAGTTCGAGTTCAACCCCAAAGTTAGGACGCGCCATGAAGCGCCTCAATTTCGCCGGACGCATCTGTTTGACGTCTTTAAAAATCATATGATTGCGCACCGCTTCGACCACGACATTGATCTCCTGCCGTGAGAAACGAAGCCGTGTCATCACCTGTTCCGCCATCTCTGCACCCACCTTGTCATGTCCGTTAAATCGGATCCTCTGATCCCCTGGATCGAATGATCGGGTTGGCGGCTTACCGATGTCGTGAAGCAGCACACTAAGCGCCTGCACTCCGCTGGCTTCCGGCCCAAGCAAACCCAACATCATCCGAGTATGGACAAACACATCGCCTTCAGGGTGGAACTGTTCGGGCTGCTCGCACCCTTTCAGGGCGTCGACCTCCGGCAGGATGACCGCTAATAACCCGCTTTTGTCCAGGAGATCGAAACCCCGGAGACGGTGTGCATCGACCAGGATCTTGAGCAGTTCATCCCTGATTCGTTCCGGACTAACGACCAGAAGCTCTTTGGCTTCTGCCCGGATCGCGGACCACGTTCCGGACTCAATCTCGAACACGAGAGCCGAAGCAAGCCGAATCGCGCGAAGCATCCTGAGCCGGTCCTCGGCGAAACGCTCAGAGGGCAGTCCAATCGCCCGAATCAGTTTTCGGCCAAGATCCTCCCGTCCGCCCACGAAATCGATGACTTCGTCTTTTAGGGGATCGTAAAATATCCCGTTTACAGTGAAGTCCCGCCGAAAAGCATCTTTTTCAGGCGTCGAAAACTCAACAAATTGAGGGTGTCTTCCATCCAGATAAACTCCGTCGGAACGAAAGGTGGCGACTTCAAATTCGAAGTCGCCTTCCAAGATACGGACTACCCCAAATTGGAGTCCAACAGGAACAGTCCGGCGGAAGAGTTTCTGCACCTCGTCGGGTTTCGCACTCGTTGCAATATCGATATCTTTAGGTGCCGTGCCCCGCAGCGCATCGCGGATCGATCCGCCGGCAAAATAAGCGACAAAGCCATTCTCCTGGAGCTTCCGGACAACCGAAGCTGCAACGGAGTACGGCTTTGACTCTCGTAGAACCGGGAGGTCCATCAAGCAGCTTCCGCGACCAGTTCGGAACCGTCAAGATGGAGCAGATCCGCTTCTGCTGCCTCGATAGCTGTCTGGAGCGGCAGGTGGAGCTCGAGATAGGTGTGCGCCAGGGCAACAAACTTCTCCTCCCTGCTCAGCGTTTCGTTCTCATTTAGTGTTGTCATGATTTTTTCCGCACCCTCGGCCGCCGATCACCGGCTGCGGACATAAAAAAACCCGCCGCCGATCGATCAGCGGTGGGTTTTTTCTAAAGTTTGAGAATATTTGTCGATTAACTGCTCGTACCCTTGCCCGCCGACCATAGTCCGTCATGGAGCATGACGGACCCTACGCACTGACGTTTGGACGGTGCGTTATTGGGGTCGGTAATAGCAATGGTTACGAACATTGTTGGTTATATAATCCAAGAACTTAATACCTAATCAAGCAAGAACTTTCGGAATTGACAACTGTCATGCAATTGTAAACAACTCCTTAATTCGCAAAAATGCGAATGGGCAGTGCCTAGATCGGTTGCGTTCGAAGAGAATGCAGTCTTTTGCGTCTATATCGTGACACATATAGTGCGTACGACGCGAAATTAGATCCAAGGTATTGCGCTAGCAAGGACTGCATTGCGTCTTGATGCAAATGCGACCGTTAAAGCTGCCTACTCAATCATCCAATATGAATACTGAAACAGGGTTTACCCAGAATGCGCAGGGCAAACGCACCACCAGCGTGCGCCTCGAGCATCTGGACACATTAGAACGAATCGTTCGCGATTTTGGATTCAAGGATCGAAGCCATTTCTTCCAGCTTTGCACGGACGCCTTATTGCAAGCCCACAGAGACGGGCACCGTCTGGACTGGCCGCCACGATTTATCGTCAGAGACTGAAAGGTGTCCTGCGAGGTCGATCGTCGGCAGGACACCCATGCCGACCGAACGACTGCGATTCACTCCCGGGAGCACCGATCACCGCAGAATTTTCGAAGATGAGCGATCAGGCTGAGATTCTCGACGTTCGATTCCATCTAAGAGTCGCCTCGTAAGTTCAATCTGGTACGGACCGAAACGCTCCTCGATCGTTCCGAGGTGCTTGGCAAGAACCCTCTTCATCGACCCGATGTCGCCAATTGGACGCGAAATATTCATATATTCCTCAGCGAGTCTTTGCATCGCCCCAGCCTCGAAACGGCCGACCCTATTGAACACGGGCACGCAGGTCACGAGAACATCTTCCAACTTATGCCACTGCTCTGACGGTCC
>DASZGG010000076.1:0-2795 GCA_035939025.1 Chthoniobacterales bacterium
ACGCCGACACGTTCCCCTCACGCGAGCAGCTCTGCAAGCTTCTCTCTGAGGGTCTCGTCATCGCGGACCGAATAGCCGGCATCCGCTTTCAACCGAAGCTCGCGCCCGTCAACCGTCCGGAACCGAAGATACAACGGCTGAATCCCCGGAAACTGCCGCACGAGTTCACGTATTGCGATCAGCCGTTCTTCATCGGCTTTCTCCATGGGGATGTCGATGGTCAGGGCCTTAATGGCTTTCCGGCGCGTGATCGGTCCAATCTCGTTTGCCACCAGGCGGATGCTCTCTTCCCGTTTGTCCATTTTACCCGCAACAACCACGATTTTTCCTTTATCAATCTCCTTGGCGGCCTTCGCAAACACCTCATTCCAGACCATCACTTCCACTGATCCCGTAAAATCTTCAATCGTCAGGATCGCGAACGGCTTCCCATCCTTGCGAGTATGTTTCTTGTCGAATGCGGAAATCGAGCCGGCGACCTGGACTGTGACCTTGTCCTCCTGATTGGCTAAGTCGCTAACGGCCATATACTTGCCTTCCTTGATAATTTCCCGATACGGGTCTAACGGATGGCCGGTGATGTAAAAGCCGAGAAGCTCTTTTTCGTACCCGAGCTTTTCCGCGAGGGACCAGGGGGTAAAATGGACGCTGTCGCCGTTTGTTTTTGCCGGGGGTAGGTCCAAGTCGCCAAACAATGAGACCTGGCCGCTTCGCCTGTCTCTATGCGCAGATGCTCCGGTAGCCAAGGATTGATCAATTCGCCCAAACAATTCCGCACGGTCCCTTCCGGTGAAATCGAATGCACCGGCTCGAATAAGGTTCTCGAGTATCTTGCGGTTGACCGACTTGGAATCCAGACGGCTGCAGTAATCCTCGATTGATTTGAATGGGCCGTTCTCCTCTCTCTCGACGATCGCCGATTGCATTGCGCCTTCGCCGATGTTCTTGATCGCGGCAAGTCCATACCGAATTCCGCGCTTATCTTCCCGAGTTTCAGGCACAAATTTCAAATCGCTCAGGTTAACGTCCGGCGGTAGAATCGTTACGCCGAGCCTTTCGCACTCCGCGACAAACACAGAAATCTTTTCCGTATTGTTGACTTCGTTGCTGAGCAACCCGGCCATGAACTCAACCGGATAATTTGCCTTCAGGTAGGCGGTTCGATAACTGATTAAACCGTAAGCAGCACTATGACTCTTGTTGAAACCGTACCCGGCGAATTTCTCGAGCAGATCAAAGATCGTGTTGGCCTTTTTTTCGTCGATGCCATTTACCCTTTTGCATCCCTCGATGAAGTTGACGCGTTCTTTCGCCATCTTTGCTTTGTCCTTCTTTCCCATCGCTCGGCGGAGAAGGTCGGCCTGACCCAGGCTATACCCGGCCAGAATGTTGGCTGCGCGCTGTACCTGTTCCTGGTAGATCATAATGCCGTAGGTATCGGCACAGACCTCCTTAAGTAGGGGGTGTTCGTATTTGATCTTTGTCTGGCCCTTCTTGCGCTTGACGTAGTCCGGGATCAGTTCCATGGGTCCGGGACGATAGAGCGCGATGAGGGCGATGATATCGTCAATGCTATTGACATCGAACTGCTTGCAAAGATTGACCATCCCGCCGGATTCCAGCTGGAAGACGCCGATCGTTTCCCCGCGGTTCAGCAGATCAAAGGTGGTCCGATCGTTGAGCGGAATCGTTTCTAGAGAAAAATCCGGCTCCCGATCTCGAATCAGAGTGGTTGCATCCTGCAAAACCGTGAGAGTCTTAAGGCCGAGAAAGTCCATCTTCAGCATGCCCAGGTCCGTGAGCGGCCCCATCGCATACTGGGTAACGACTTCGTTATCATTGCCCCGGCAGAGCGGGATATAATCGTCGAGGGATCGATCGCCGATGACTACGCCGGCGGCGTGGATGCCCGTGTTCCGGGTCAACCCCTCAAGAACGACCGCGTAATTCCAAAGTTGCTGGGTGCTCTCTTCGGTTTCTACTGCCTGTTTCAATTCCGGGTTCTTTTCCAATGCGCTTTTGAGCGTGATTCCGAGCTCGTTCGGGATCATCTTTGCGACGCGATCGGCCTCCGCATAACTCAGGCCTATCACCCGCCCAACGTCTCGCACGACGCTCTTGGCTCCAAGCGTACCAAAAGTGATGATCTGGGAGACGGCACGCGGCCCATACTTCGCCCGAACGTACTCGATGACTTCTCCCCTCCGGTTCTGACAGAAATCCACATCGATATCTGGCGGGCTCACTCGCTCCGGATTCAGGAATCGTTCGAAGATCAATCCGAACCGCAGCGGATCGAGATCAGTGATGCCGAGCACGTAGGCAGCCAACGAACCGGCTGCCGATCCGCGTCCTGGGCCAACCGGAATACCATTCTGCTTCGCGTAGTGGATAAAATCCCAGACAATGAGGAAATAACTTGTAAAGCCTGCCTTCTCCAGAACCGAGAGCTCGTAGTCAAGACGCTGCCGAAGCTCGCTATCAGTTTCTGCTCGTTCCCCATATCGCTCTCGTAAGCCTTCGTAGCAAAGTTCACGTAAATACCGTTCCCGCGTTGTGCCCTCGGGCGGGTTGTAAGCTGGATACTTTGAAATGCCAAACTCGAGTTTGAGATCGCACGCTTCAGCCACGCGAAGCGTGTTCGTCAAGGCATCCGGAACTTCGGAGAAGACAGCCCGCATTTCTTCAGCAGACTTGAAATAGACTTCCGTCGGGTAATGCATCCGACGTTCGTCATGGACCATCGCCCCCGTGCCGATACAGATCATGACGTCGTGCGCCTCGTGATGGGACCG
>DASZGG010000077.1:0-4193 GCA_035939025.1 Chthoniobacterales bacterium
CGTCGGATTCGCAGCGGGTAAATCGCCGTTCAGCTGTGCTTCGTCTTTAGCAGTCGGTTCGTCAGTGTTCATGTTCGCAGGCACTAGATCACCGTCCCGCAAGCTCGACTCATCTCTGTAAATCGGATCGGATCTTGACTGTCCAGAAAGGTCGGATTGGTCTGGCGATAAGTTTGGAAACTGCGGCTGGTTGAGAATTCGATAGCTTGCGAATGTCAGGACGCCAACAACAAGAATGTAGATCAACGACGAAGGTCGCATCCCCGAGCCCTCCAGAAGCCCACGTCAATATTGTGCATTGGTATGGTTAAAAGACCAGAACTTTTCGTAGGTGTGATGGCCAGTTACCGCGGCGAAGTGAGAAACGCGACGACTGAAGTCTTGGTCCGGCTAGCGGACCGCCGCTGTCGAATTTGCCGTTGTCTCAGGTTGGTGCAGAGCCCCCAGCGCGGGGCCTACTTTTGAATGTCCCGGCAGATATTTGGCAACGACTACTGGATCAACTTCCTTTAAGGCGCTTTGCGGCAAGCGATACCATGTCTCGTTGCGACCGAACAAAGCTATCCCAAGATAACCACGGACCGTCAGGGTCTTGTCGTCGGGGCTGACCGTCATCATTGCGCTGTAGACATTGCCGTCCCGCGGGTCGAGGATGTTGCCGTTCTGATAGGACAGCCCGTTGCGTTTCATATCCCGAACCAACGGCAGGCCGAGCAGCGGCGTATCCTTCCGGTCATCCCGACAGCTTGAACAGATCGGATTTTTTGGATCGCCCGGCCGCGGAAACAGTTTTGCGATTACGGCTTCATAGAGCGCATTGCGTTCGACGAACAGGAACCAGACGACCGGTTTGCCAGTCTCCCCATCGATCTTCTGCCAGAGGCCGTTCACCGACGGTTCTGTCGCGGCGGAACCTGAGGCGGTCCCCAGCACTATGAATCCTGCGAGGAAGGCAGCGATAACGCTTGTACTCGGTTGCTGTGCCAACGACGCTCTCCGTTCGCGGCCCAAATGGCGCACGCAAATTCTCGATTGAGATTGCGGTGTATCAACGACAGCATATTGGCAAAGTCGCCAAATTGGTGCCGAATTCGTTCCATTTTCAAGCGAATGGCACCATTTGTCCAAGCTGACATCGAACGATTTGTCCGGAGGGTTAATTCTCAGACTGAGACTAACGATCAGGAATGGCACATCTGCCGGATCGCCCGTACTTGCGCCGCTCCCGCTCGGTGCCAAAAATCCGAATGCGAGTTTCCGGCTCAACTGGCAGATCGCGCGAGATCTCAGATCTGACAAAAAGCGGCCCATAGGTCATACAGCATGAGCAAGAACTTATTCGGGTTGGGGATAACGGCATTGATGATGAGCGTTGCGCCGGTTAGCGGCCAACAACTTGGCACTGTGGAACAAGCGAGAGCAATGCTCGACCGTGCCATTAGTGCGCTCAAATCCAATGAAGCTGCGGCACTTAGTGAATTCAATGATCCAAATAACAAGCAGTTTCGCGCGAGCGACCTCTACGTGTTCTGCTACGACGTGTCCGATGGAAAAATTACTGCGTATGAAAGTCCTGCGTTACTGAACGTTGATGTCCGTACTCTGGCGCTCAAGGATGATCCGATAGGGAAAAGAACATACGAAGCCCTTCAGAGCGCGCCTGAGGCAAGCCTCGTCACGATTGATTACAAGTTTCCGAAGCCCGATACGACCGAGCCGGTTCCAAAACAAACTCTCGAGACGCGCATTGGCAATCAAGGTTGCGGAGTCACATACTACAAATAGATGACGGTCTATCCGCCGCGGTTTCCAGGCATTTCAAGCGGGACATGGCATGGTAAATCGATTCATGAGGGCGCAATCCACCGTGGCGACGCGGCGTTGTCGCGCTTCCTCTACTCGTCAAGTAGTCGCCGCCGATGCTGCTCACGCGTTCGTCGGCGATGCTGGTTCTCGATAGCCGTACAGAACTTGTCCAGCGGCTCGAGTATTGAAGCGATTGCCCGATAATCTCGGGAATCCCTGTCGATGTTCATAACGCCAGCAACCAATGCGATATATTTGCGACCTAGTTTCTCCTCCAATTTATCGGTTTCTCGTTGCTAGTCCTTCCAGAAACCTCTGAACCGACCCTGGGCTAGTACACCGTACCGAGTAGTATTCTGGATGATTTTGTGTCCGAGGTAGGCTTGTAGCGCGGGTATCGTGGCCGTCGTTTGCCAGTTTGTACGGTCACGCACTTGATAGTCACATTCTAAAACTGCCATTACGTGAACCGCCAGGATGCCTATGGCGGAGTCCATGCCTAATTATTTTTCAGTGGCTAAGGCCGCATCAAGCCTCGCATACACGACGTCAGGAGTGATTTGGTCAAGCTGCATCCGCGGCCGAGCGACATCCCACTCAGCAAAGATTTTCTGGCCGTCGGCATCATTCAATCGATCTGCACCTCCGACGCCTGAAATCCTGTAAAACTCCGAATGTTTTCTCCCGAGCAAATCATCGTATGTCAAATGGAAATATGTTCGCTCGTCCACCACAACATCCGGTTGCTAACCTATCAAGTCTTCAATTTGAATTCACCGAATGCCGTCTGCAAGAAATATTCAGTGTCGATGCCCAACCCTTGTGCGCGATACATAGCTTCTTCACGGGGAAAAGTGCCTTGCCTTCTACGACAGGCCGGCGCTTGACAGGCCGGCGCTTGGCTTCATGTAGGAAAAGTGTGAAGCGTGGAGTCGCTAATGAAGCTTGATAGGTAGTGCTGGAGCTTAGCACATCAAAACGGAGCTTTGGCTCGTAGGCGACCTCAGGTTGGCGCTCCCAAAAGCGTGTGACAAAAGCGGGTGACGGTCACGGGAACGTCGCATTTCATGCGGACATTCAACGGGGCAATACAAAAAGGGGACAACCATGACCGCTTCCCGACCGTTTGATTTTGCCAACTACAAGCGACCTCAATTCGAGGGACCTATTCACAAACGCTCTCGTGCTGCCGAGAGTGACGATGGCCCCGAAAATCTCAGCGACTTGCTTGGCCGAGTATCAGAAAATTCGACGGGCGAAGTTGATAGTCTCATTGGCGAGTTTGAACGGCTGCGGGGAACGCTACAGACCGATGGCGAACGCATTCAACGCGAGATTGAGCAATATAACGCACTGAGCCAACAGGTGATGCAACTGACGAAAGCCATCTCCGAAAGCGTAGAGAAAGTTCGAGCATCAGTGGATCGGCCCCAAGGGGGACTTCAGGAAAAAGAAGATCGTATTGTCTGATGTGGTCAGGCTCGCCGAGATTGGGCCCGGCGAGCCTGTACGCTTCGATGTGGCAGCCCCTCATTTGCGGCGTGCCCATGAAGCCCGATAATCGTCCGCCCAACACCAAACGCCGTCAATCAATCCCAGCCAGCAAATGCATAATTATTCATGCGCGTTGCGGCTAAGTCACACAAGCTGCGTCAGCTCGCTTTACGTACCTCTGTCTCCTCGACTTCCGTGACGATTATCACCCCCGGAGCGGGTTGCTCGAGCACCTCGACAGCGACGGTTTCCACTACCGGAGCAACAGGCTGTTTCACTTTCCGTGCAGCTTTCTTCACTGGCGCGGGTTTGGGCTTGGCCTTGGCAACCGTTCGCTTTGTCGCCTTCGCAACCCTGGACGCTTTACGTGCCTTAACGCGCTTAGCTGAGTTTCCGCTCCGCAGCTTTGCTCGCTTTTGTACTTTTGATGCTGTCTTGCGTTTAGCCATGATCGACCCCCCTGGTTGTTGCCTTAGCAGGCTACGCGCAGGGCATTGCTGATCAAAGGACAAACGGCCAAGTCTCGACAACTTATCCAACGAGTTTTCAAATCACTGCTTGAGTGCGATATCGTTGCCACTCATGCAGAGGTTTCAGGCAGCCTAGTCCACGATCTCCAACCATCCGGTGTACGCGTCCATGAACATGCCGCGCAGGTCCTTCATTTTCTCTGCAAACGCAGGGTCCGGGCCAGCAGAGTTGAGGAGTGCATTCAATCCCTTCTCGATGAGATCAAAGTCGGTCTTGCTCAAAACTGCCGCGTAACTACATTCGTCCTTTCGCCCGGTTCCATGCTAAAATGTTTCTGAGCGGAGGCGTTCCGGCCAGTCTGCGAACATGGTCAGGGCCTTCGCGAAGGGGGGACCGATGAACACGATCAGAAAGTTTATTCT
>DASZGG010000078.1:0-4665 GCA_035939025.1 Chthoniobacterales bacterium
GCGAATACCTGCCCTTCGTGACGGCAAAGCAGCACCGGACGATCGGCCCCGTGCACGATCATCATCTGGTTTTCTTCCAATTCAGCGAGGGATGCGGCGTGAAAATATCCTGCAAGATCCGTCGCGACGCGAGGGGAAGCCATAGCCCGGAAGATACCCGCTTTATCGTCCAACGCGAGGCGTAGGCGCGCTCCCCATAGGAGCCGGCCGCAAAGCACCGAACAAAGCTCGCGCGAAAACAGTGGCCGAAAGATCGGAAGGGCTGCGCTGCCAGATCGATGGTCATTGATTCTCACCAGGGCAGCAGATACCAGAGCGCGCATCGCCTTTTCGGTTTTAAGAACGTCGCAGATTCCCGAGTGCGCTGATCTACGATTTAACTGCAAATGACACTAGTCACTTCGGGACATTAGACCCGGCAGTCAATTCTTCAGCAACGAGATTGGCGATTGCCAATGACTTGAGATCGATTTCAGGATCACGATAAAAGTGATCTACACCCGGCTCGATGATCGTGATTCCGTCCGGCATCAATTCGTCCGCCAAAAGAGTTAACCCGTCGTTGGGACCGTATTTGCGCAGATAGGCGTAGCGGCTCCTCACGTCGTCAGCAATGTCTCCGGAAAGAGGAGTAGCGACATATTGCACAACTAAAATATGGCGCGACAAGTTTATCCCGTTCATTCTTGCGCGACTCGCCGCGGTTGTGAGCCCGGGTAAGCTCCGAAAATCAACCTTTTCGTGCGAAAATATGATTCGAGCAATCCAGGATTTGGGCCAGGCTATTATGCGATCGGCCAGTAAAGTTCCTCGAATCAATCCTCCAACGCTCAACCATGCTTTGACAGAAGTTGTCTCACCAGGTTTCAGAATTTTTCCCAAAGCGAGAGCGGTCTCCGGGCCGCCTTTGCTGGTACTAACCAAAATTAATTTCGAGTGAGCGCTACTTTCGGCGCGAACAATATGAGCGATGATTGCGGCATTTTCTTCTACTGTGCCATCCTCTTCGGTGGCGGCTAACTGAACGTCGAGACCAAGCTGATGCATCAGCTGTCTCTGGTTCGAAAAATCGGCGCCTGATGTATTGTCGCTCAAATAATGGAACCCGGGAATAAATAGGAGCTTATATCGTTGTAGACCGGTCTGGACAATTCGAGCCCATCTCCTCTGGTAAATCAGAGACTTAATTCTTTGTAACTCGCTGAAAAAACCGGCTTGAAACCTTTGATTATAGCGATCGGACAAACTGTGATTGATGAAAAATGTGGTCGCGAAATCCGGTGAGGTTTCCTCTGAGATTTCTCTTAATGTCAACGAGTCTAGCGCGCGCCCTTCAAAACGGCGCTCAACATCAGCAATCCGTTCATTGGCGTTCGCATTTGGGAAGATATGCGTCGACGAGGCTTCCAGGTAGTATTTGGCCAGTTGCGAATCAACGGTTGTTGATATGGGTTTATTTGCGAGGTAACCCACGGCCGGGATTTTCGGATAAGAGAAGCAAGCTCCCACCGGCAGAATGAGAGCTAGTGCGGCGATGCGGCAAATACACCCTCGGGTCCCGCGCGGCCGCAGCGAATCGGCGTACGGGCGTCCAAATCGGAACCATGAATGGGCGCGAACGGATGCGAGTGCGGATCTTTCAATTCGCATCTCTTCGTATCGAGTCGCGGTTATGTTGAGGTACTGCACGTAATTCGCGGTTCAAATAATCTCCGAGAATCGCCGAAACCCGCTGTTTTCATTTCGGAATTCAGGTTTGGTTACAGAGCGGGTTCTTCATTGGTTCGGCAGCGGGGGATTCTAGCGGCGCCGAGGCTATGTCCCGCCGGTTACAGTGTACCCCTCGGCTCTTAAATCCGCGGCCAAATCTTTCTCCATTTGTGCTGCCGCTTCGAACGGCATCGGGTTGAGGTATTCATAGAGTTCGGGCATCAATCGAATCCCATATTTTTTGACGACCCACGCTGCTTTGACTCCTTTCTTGTGATTTTCGAAACGCTGTTCGACGGGTAAACCGGTCATGCCAACATAAACGCACGGTTTCGCTGGGTCCCGGTTTGGATTGAATCGAACAATTGATGGAAGACCCAGGGTCACCGGATCGAGCAGGATCACGTAAACGCTGTGATGGAACTTTTCGTCCGCTATCATGAGACTACTATTCAAGCTCGGATCGCAGCGCATTTGAAAAGTGAAAAGTGAAAAGTGAACAGGCCGACTCGCCGGTCTCTGCGGTGGCGGCCAAACCCACAAGTCTCGATTTTGGCGTCATTGACGATGTGATCGGACGAAGGAAAAACAAACGAGCAGAAAAGGTGTCGATAATAGGCGACTTCTGACCGAAACCGTGCGATCTTCCATGGTCTTTGAATCTCGATCAACCGCGGTTTTCTCAGTTGCTAAACTGGCCTGGCGTTAAATCCGCGCCGATTGAAGTCCCGAGACCGAAAGGGTCTAAGACTATGAATTTTACACGCGACACTTCTTTTGTAACTGCGTCTTTTTATCCGGCATCGTTTTATCCGAGTTCCGCGGAGGCGGCAGCATTCCAGATTCCTGCAACACAGCTGTCCCAATCCGGTACCCGAATGGGAGTCGATTGCTTAAACGCTCGCCAAGCATTGCACAAGGGGATGCCCTTTACCGCTGTCATGTGCATAATTGCAATCATCGCGGCGATATTCACGACGATCCTGGAATTTCCGGTTTTGTGGCGCACCTCATGGTTGGCAATATGTATCGCATTCGTTGTTCTAGCGTTTGTGGGGGGTGTTTTTTGTCTTGCCTCAACGGAATCACCGAACAGCGGTGACTATCGGCTTCAGCGGAGATAACCTTTAGTTATCTGCTTCGTTACGCGGAGCACTTCCGGGCCGTCGATCGCGGCGGCCTACGCAAGGTAGCCATCCGCGCGGCGTGCGGCTGAGCAATTCCCCAAAACGGTAGCGTGTGGTGAAGTTTCACGTCGGGGTTGGCGGCTTGCTCCAAGGCGATCTCCATCAGAAGCGCCACGGTATGCGGCCATATCCAAAAGCAATGGTAATACTTCAAAAAAAGTATTGGGAACTCGCGAGGATCGGGCCGAAATCACTGTTGGGTTCTGGGAATCCTTCTAAGTTCGTGCAGGACCAATCTCACGATCGGGGTAAAAAGTAGACCTCTTTTCTTTTTGAGGCCTAGGTTGAGGATTCCAAGTGTATAACGAGACCACTGGAGAACAGAATAGGATGAGGATCGGAATTATCGGAGCCGGGAAAGTCGGCGGCAGCCTGGGGAAATTATGGGTTAGAGCCGGGCATGAAGTCTTCTTTAGTTCGCGTCATCCGAATCGGCTGAAAGCACTTGTCGAAGAAGCAGGGTCCGGAGCTTACTCTGGTACCGTTGCAGATGCTGCTTGCTTTGGGGAGATAATCTTGTTCTCGCCAAATTTTTGGGGCCTCGACGACGCACTGAAAGCCGCTGGACCATTGAGAGGCAAAACAGTGATCGATGTCACAAACCCTCTCGAGTGGAATCCAAACGACCGGATGGTGCGCTCTTTGCCTTGGTCAACTACGGCGGGTGAAGAGTTGGCCAAAAAGCTCCCAGATGCTCAGGTTGTCAAAGCCTTCAGCACGATCCCTGCGTCTTTCATTCCCCACGCTTTTTTCAGACCCGCTCAGCTGCAACGTTTAGTCGTGTTTTACTGTGGCGATCACCGCCTCTCTAAACTAGCTGTCGATCGATTAATTGCCGATAGCGGTTTTGTCGGTGTCGATGCCGGGTCGCTCCGGTTAGCCAGGGAACTTGAGGCTCCAGGGCGACTCTATCGAGCCGGTCTCGTCGGAATCGTGGAAGCTAGGCGTCTACTAAAGGAGATCGCTGATTCGGCGCAAGATGGGTTGCTAGTCTCCCGCGTTTCTGACCAACCGGCATTTGCGGCGACCGCCAGCTCGTCTTTCGTCTCCCTCGGGACGACCCGGTCGATCCAGGAGCGAGGTTGCCCGGCTCAGCGCTCGCCGAAGATCATCAGCGAGGCAGAATATGAGGAGGAGCCTTCGTTGAAAGCTCGTCTGGTGTTTTGACTAATCTCAACTAGCGAAACGGTTGACGCGAATTATTGAAGCGACTGCGCCCCATGATGCAACCAATCAACACGAGAAGGCCCAATGAGCTTTCAGAAACAAACCGCCTCAGCAAAGAAAACACAAAGATATGCTCCCGAGGACGGCGGCTGCGTACTGAGTTTGATCGATCTTGCAGCGAATTTGGACGATCCAGTCTGTCGCGGAGCGATCGGCAATTGGCCTATTATTTTGAAGGAGCTTAAGTCGATAAATGCCACACGTACACGGCAACTTCGACGCAGCCTAGCTTTGCGCCGTTACGTTGAGTGAGCCTTGCCTTTAAACGTGAGACAGCAGGATAAAGAAACTCGGGCCGCAGAATAGAGGAAGTTCTCACGATTGGCTCGATAGGAACTTTGTTGCGCTGGTGCTTGACCCCGTTGTTAAAACCAAAATCCTATTACTTTTGCGACGGCAAAGCGAGTTGCTGGACTTTCTGGCGCCAAGTGTCGCAGTCGCGTTGAGATGTCAGGTTTGCCTGGTTGCTCACTCCGATCCCTTCCTGCCTCACTGGAATCCGTCTCATGGCGGCAGCCAATTCGATTCTCATCCTTGATAA
>DASZGG010000079.1:0-3961 GCA_035939025.1 Chthoniobacterales bacterium
AGTGCGCCGAGTAAGACGCCGACGACTACGGCGTTCGCTCCGCGTAAGGCTGATTGGGCGCCACAGTTTTGCCGAAGGTTATTCCAATAGGGCAATGCACCAAAAATCAGCAAAAATGAAGGCAGAAAGATCCATAGAAGACACCACAGCCCGGCGAACCAAGAGGTGCCGATGACCGTTCCAAGGTAAGCTGCAAAAGAAAAGAGTGGTCCAGGCATCGCTTGTGCCGCCCCGTAACCGGCCATGAATGCAGTCTGGCTTAACCAACCTCGAGCTACGGTTTCAGACTGCAGCAAAGGCAATACCACGTGGCCACCGCCGAAAACAAGTGCCCCTGACCGGTAAAAGGCATCCGCCAGGCGGAGCCAATGATTCGGCAACCACGCAGAAAGAACGGGCAGGAGCATCAAGAGGATCAAGAACAGGGCGATATTTGTCCGGGCAAACCAGCCGCCGTGAAGGCCTTTTTCCGCGAACATCGTTTTTTCAGATCCAGTTTTCTCCCGGAGAAATATCCGCCCGAACAACGCGCCGGCTGCGATAACGACGATCTGCACCCATGCGATCGAGAAGCCGAGGACTACACAAGCTGCCACGATGGCGAGCGTCAAACGCACTCGATCCGGGCAGAACTTTCCTGCCATACTCCAGACCGCCTGTGCGACGACTGCTACTGCCGCAAGCTTAAGCCCATGCAGAAATCCGGACTGGGCGTTAATCGTCTGGAAGCCGTAACCGATGGCTATCATCAAAATAGCCGAAGGCGAAATAAATCCAATACTGGCGGCGAACGCGCCACGGATTCCGGCCCGCAGGTAACCGAGTGAGATTGCAACCTGGCTGCTGGCCGGTCCTGGTAGAAATTGGCATAAGGCCACAAGATCACCATAAGCGTTCTCGGTAATCCACTTTCGCCGGTCGATGATTTCGCGCTGAAAAAAACCGAGATGCGCGATCGGACCACCGAAAGCGGTCAGTCCGAGTCTTAAGAAGACCCAAAAAACTTCGAGAGGGCTTCCGCGCACGGAATCGGCCCTCAGAATTTTTGCCGAACCATTCTCGCTGAGTGCCTCAGACATATTCAAGGAGCCGGGGGAGATCCATATGCAGCAGAAATTGCCGCTGCGAGAAACGTTTTTTCTCTTGATCGTTCACAGTTCGTGGTTGTTCCGGCGGAAACGAGGCTTTAAGCCGCTCGCTTTCCACTTTGTAATGTTCGAGCAAGGCCTTCGTCAGGTCCGTCGGTTCACAGTGCTCCATAAACCTAACAAAGGAATTCATGACGAGAAAATCACTTAATCCGCTCAGATTGGGCGTATTCTTGCTGGGAGGCGCAGCATTATCTTTGGGGACGGGCCTCGCCTTAAGCACCGCATCAAATGGCAACGATGCACAGAACGCTCCGTTGCATGTGCAGGTGGACAATAGCCCGTTGGCACGAGACGTGAAGGAAGGTAACAGCTTCGCGCCGATCGTGAAAAAAGTGGCTCCGAGCGTGGTCAAGGTCTTTGTCACGATGAAGGCGTCGGAGAGTCCGATGTCGAATCCTGACATGGATTTTTTCCGCCGTTACTTCGGAGGCGAAGGGCTGAATCAGATGAATCCGGGCCAGCCGCATGTTCCGTCGGAGCATGGTCTTGGATCGGGAGTAATTGTTTCGCCTGATGGTTATATCCTGACAAACAATCACGTTGTAAACAACGCGAGCGAGATTCAGGTGGCTCTGAATGATGGCCGTCAGTTCACGGCAAAAGTTGTCGGCACTGACCCGCAAACGGACGTAGCGCTTATTAAGATCAACGCAGACAATCTGCCTGTTTTGATTCTGGCTGACAGCGACAAGGTCGAGATCGGTGACGTGGTTCTGGCCGTCGGCAACCCGTTCGGGATCGGCCAAACGGTGACCAAGGGCATCGTTAGCGCGAAGGATCGTACAACTTCGGGAGACGGGGATGAGGACTTCATCCAGACCGATGCGGCGATCAACCCCGGCAATTCGGGTGGCGCGCTTGTGGACACCGATGGTCGTCTTGTTGGCATCAATTCGGCGATCCTGACGCACAGCGGTGGAAACCAAGGTATCGGCTTTGCGGTTCCTTCAAACCTCTGCCGATGGGTCATGGACAGCCTGGTCAAAAATGGCCGGGTCGAACGTGGACTTCTGGGGGTCATGATCCAGAACCTCACTCCAGACTTGGCGAAAGCGTTTAAGCTGGATCGTACGACCGGTGCCCTGGTCGGAGATGTGTCGCCGGACAGTCCTGCGGATAAAGCCGGATTGAAGAGCGGCGACGTAATTACTCAATTCAACGGCCAACCGATCCAGGATGCGAGCCAGCTGAAACTGCGAGTAGCCGAATCGGCGCCAGGTTCAATTGCGCAATTGAGCGTCAGTCGAAATGGCGAAAGCAAGACGTTTGACGTCACTTTGGGCAGCTTGCCCGATAAACAGGTCGCGAAGGCGGACGGGAATCGGGGAACCGCGCGAAAGGAAGCTCTTGCGGGCGTCGGAGTTGCCGATCTCGATCAGAACACCCGAGCCGAATTGAACATTCCCGCGAATGTTCACGGCGCTGTCATTACTCAGGTGGCGCCTGATTCGGCCGCTTATGAAGCAGGGCTGCGAACCGGGGACGTGATCACAGAGCTTAACCGCCAGCCTGTGAGGAATGCGCAGGATGCGATCACGGATACTGACAAACCAATCAGCAGTCAGACCCTTGTCAAAGTTTGGACCAAGGGTGGGAGTCATTATCTCACTGTTGATGAGTCGACTCAGAGTTGAGTGAGTGGTGCGGAATTCGATGCTCTCCCGAGAAATCGGGAGAGCATCGTTGCTTTAGTAAGCGAAGCCTCCAGGCTTTGCCTCTTGTGATAACCGGCCCTGTGCCTTGACCGAAGAGGGGGCAAAGCCTGGAGGCTTCGCTTACGCCTAAGAGGGGGCAAAGCCTGGAGGCTTCGCTTACCTGAGATTATGTTTTCAAACAATACTACGGGTGTCGGAGAAATCTGTTATGTTTCTGAATCTCCTATGCGCATACTGGTTGTCGAAGATGACGAAAAAATCGCATCTTTCGTGGTGAATGGACTCAAGCAGAGTGGATTCGCAGTAGACCGCGCAAAGGATGGTGAGCAAGGGCTCGACTTTGCGTTATCGGTCTCCTACGACGCTGCGGTGCTTGATTTACTGTTGCCTAAGCTGGACGGCCTTACCCTCCTGCGCCAGCTGCGTCAGAAAAAGGTTTCTCTCCCGGTGTTGATCCTGAGCGCGCGCGCCAGCGTCGATGATCGCGTGCTTGGGCTGCAGTCGGGAGGCGATGATTACCTCACCAAGCCGTTTGCCTTTTCAGAGTTGCTTGCCCGCGTTCAAGCTCTTATCAGACGCGCCACTCATTCGGCCGAGCCGAGCCACCTTTCGGTTGCCGATCTGAAAATGGACCTTTTCACGCGAGAAGTAGTTCGCGCGGGGCAAAAAATCGAGCTCCAATCGCGCGAGTTTGCCCTGCTCGAATTGTTATTGCGCCATGCCGGACGCCCGGTCACTAAGACAATGATTTTGGAGCACGTCTGGGACTTCAGTTTCGATCCTCAGACCAATGTCGTCGACGTGTTGGTCCACCGGCTTCGCTCCAAAGTCGATAGAGGCTTTCCTCAGAAGCTGATCCACACGATTCGAGGTGTCGGTTATGTGGTCAGGCCGGATTAACCAGATTTGGCAAAGTTTTGCCTTTAGGCTTAGCCTTTGGTTTGCCGGCACCTTCACGGTGAGTGCGGTCATTTTGTTCGCGCTTCTTTACATTTTTCTAACCTCGTTCTTTGAGCAAAGTGAACGCGAAATTATTCAAGCTCGTCTCAAAGAGTGCGCTGCGGTTTATGAAGCCCGCGGACTTCCGGCACTGAACGCGCTGGTTCATCGAGCCGAATTTGATCAGAATGAGGGCCCGTTTTTCGTCCGCGTAAC
>DASZGG010000080.1:0-6128 GCA_035939025.1 Chthoniobacterales bacterium
CGTGCCCAGCGCGATGAACATCCAGGCCGCCATCAGCCAGCCGTCGACATTGGCAATTTCCTCGTTTCTGACATTCGCTGCCCCAATTAATGTCCAGAACGACAGAGTGACGAAGCATGCTAGAAAAGGCTCCGGCATGACCAGGTGAGTGAAGAAAAAAGTGCCACTGAACATCGCCAGCGTTAACGCAGCTGCGAACGCCGCAGAGCGAGTCCCGATCACTCGCTGCCCGAGCAGGCCGGTCGCCAAAAACCAACCGAAAGTTGCCAGGGCCACCGGAAAGCGTGCACCAAACTCATTGACTCCAAATACGCGCATTGAAAGGATTTCGCACCAGTACACCAAGGGTGGCTTTTGGAGCCTCGGCACACCATCCTGGGTCGGCGTTAACCAATCGCCGCGCACCATCATCTCTCGCGCTGCGCCGGCGTACTGACCGTCGATTTGGTCGAATAACCTGGGGACTCCGCAAGTGGCGAGATATACAACTAACAACACCGCCAAAGCGAAGATCCAGGAAGCAGGTACTCTCTCACGGGCAATTGTAAGCGAAGGCTCCAGCCTTTGCCCCGCGCGGCGCCCCGCCCTGGTTTTCCGATCAAGTGCCCTTTCGAACCCGTCGAGCCCCAAGGCAGGGCCCGGAACAGCAGTTGCCTCATCATACGAAGAATTGTCAAACGTCCACGTCACAGCCCTCCAACG
Source organism: Chthoniobacterales bacterium (assembly GCA_035939025.1). Lineage (GTDB taxonomy): Bacteria > Verrucomicrobiota > Verrucomicrobiia > Chthoniobacterales > JAFAMB01 > JAFAMB01. The sequence goes on from DASZGG010000080.1 coordinate 703, forward strand.
CGTGGCAAAAGTTCTCAACAGACGCTCAACCATGCTGTGAATGAAATCGAAAAATGTACTACGTCACTCTTTTGATTCTGCAGCAAGGCGCTTCAACTTGCCTGCCAGAGCCGCTTTGGCGGCCGAGGACATGCGATCGATAAACAGAATTCCATTCAAATGATCGTTTTCATGCTGGACGGCCCGCCCAAGCAGGCCAGCTGCCTCAAACTCTACACGGTTCCCGTTCAGATCCTGCGCATTGACTTTGACCTTTAACGCTCGCGGTATCTCCGCCGTAATCTCCGGAAAGCTCAGGCATCCTTCAGTTCCAATCTCCACTTCCTCTCCCAGCTGCAGCTCCGGGTTAATTAGTATGAGCGGCATGTGTTCCTTTGGATCGACCTCTTCGCCGGCAAGCCACATCCGGCTCGGGCGGCTCTCCGCGTCGCTCACGTCAATGACTGTTAGTTGCAACGCGCGGCCCACTTGTTGCGCAGCAAGCCCAACGCCATTCGCTTCGTACATGGTTTCGAGCATATCGGCCGCCAACGCCCGGATTTCGTCCCCGACCGCCTCGAGACGTTTGCCTTTTGTGCGAAGCACCGGATCCCCGTATTTGACAATGTCTCGAATCATTTCTGATCGGGCGCTTTCGTGAACGTCGGCAGGTTTTTAACACCGGCCTTTTTTAACGAATCGAGCACTTGCACGAGAAATCCGAATGAAACCTTCTGGTCCGCTTTCATCGCCAGCGGACGATCTGAAGCCTTTTTTTGTACCTCTTGCAGAGCCGAAGTAAGCTCGTCAACACTCTTCAACGGACGGTCCGCCAATACAATTTTCTCGTCGGCCGTAATGGATAATACAATCGGATCAGTCGGGTTCTCGGCTTGCGTCGCGGTCTTGGATTCTGGAAGTTTGATCGATAGCTCCGATTCTGCTGTCTTGAACGTCGTGGTGACGATAAAAAAAATTAAGAGCATCGCGAAAATATCGATCAGCGAAACTATGATGACCTGCGGAGTTCTCTTCCGCTTAGCGTAGAACCTCATCGCGCTGCTCCCTCGAGCGATTCACCTTCAGGCGCAAATGCTTCCGGTCTACGGTTCGCCTGAAAAATCTTTTCGATCAGGTCGGCCAGAAGCGATTCCATCTCGACCGCCAGCCGCTCGACCCGTCGTGAGAAATAGGTGTAGGCAACAAGCGCCGGAATAGCGATCGACAGCCCCACGATGGTTGTACTCAACGCTTCGCCAATCCCCGATGCTATTCCCTTGAGATCCGACGTCGACATGGCGCCCGAGCCAATATTACCAAAGACTCTCACCAAGCCGGCCACGGCTCCGAGGAGACCGAGCAAAGGCGCAATACCCACAACGATCTCCAGAATGAAGAGCCCGCTTTCCATGCGAACGATCTCCTGTCTCGCACGCGATTGAACCACTTCCAGGGTCTCCTGCTTGTTGGCATTATACGGTCGTACCGCCACCTCAACGATTCGCGAAAGCGGCGAGTTGTCATCCTGTATCAAGTGACGCAGGTGCTCCGGCTCATCGCCCGGTCGAATTTTGTTGATCTCCTTCTCGATCAAAGCCGGGATGACAGCGCGCCGCCGTAAGGCAAACGACCGCAAAAGCATCACTGTCAGTGCGACAAAGGAACAGATCAACAAAAGCACCATGAAAGGGCCGCCTTTGACGAAAAAATCTAACGCGTTTTCAAACAGGGCTAAATGGAACATGGCTAGTAGGTAAAATTAAAACTCATTGTGAATTCCATGCGATCCCCAGAAAGCAGTGGGCTGAGCTCATCAGGCATCGGTGGTATGTTTGCTTCAATGATCGATTGCAACGAAGTGGAGGCCAATGTTTCGTTCGACGAATTGCGCAGGACCTTCACATCTTCCACCTTTCCGTCGGGGCGCACATAAAATTTGATCTGGACTGTACCGATATTGATTAAGTCGCTTCGCTCCCTGACGTAGTAATACCACCTTGAACCAATTGCATCCTGCACGGCCTTTTCAAATCTTCCCTGGGGAGTTCCTAAAGCTGCGATCGAAGATCTTCCCCGGCTGTTTATATTACCCTGCATCCGCGTGACCCGCTGTTCCTGCCGATAAGCCGTCTGCGGTGCACTCTGGCGCTGCGGATTTCTCTGTGCCTGACGAGACGGAGTTGGTCTTGGGGTCGGCGCTTCGCGCAACATCGCGAGTTCCTCGTCCGATGGCACGACTTCCTCCGGCGTGGGAGCAGGAGTCGGCCTAGGCTGCTCATCGGATGGCGTCGCCTCCGGTGTGGGAGCAGGAGTTGGTGTGGACGTTGGGCGCAGCATCGCAAACTGCTCATCCGATGGTGAGACTTCCGGCGTCGGGGCGGGAGTCGGCGTGGGCTCTTTATCCGCTGGCGTGACTTGCGGGGTCGGAGCAGGAGCCGGTGCTGGCGTTGGAGCAGGAATCGGCGTGGGCTGCCTAGCCGGTTGCGCGACTTCCGGCGTCGGAGCGGGAGTCGATACGGGCGTTGGAGCAGGCGTTGACTGCTTATCTTCTCGAGCGACTTCCGGCGTCGCAACAGGAGTTGGTACGGGCGTTGGGCTTTCGACTGGCTTGACCTCTTCCTGCTTCTGTTCCATTTGCGGCGCGGCAGCAGCTTGCTGGCCGGGGTCGGTGGAAAAAGCTTGCCCTTGGTCGGCTAACGAAAACCGCTCGTTCTTAAAACCGATATCCGGCGCCTCCTTGCCTTCCTGCGTCGGGATAGGAGTATCCCCTTTCGCCGGTTGTTCACTTGCTGCTGCCGTGTCCTTATCGGATTCGAACATGGAGTCGACCGGTTTTTGATCGGTCTTCTGGTCTTCGTTTGTCCGGAGATATTGCCGCTCCTGCTTTTGTTCGTCGGGCGGTGGAGTATCCAGCATCGTCAACTGCGGCGGCGATTGATCCTCCTTTTGCTGTGGACTCGAAACATCCGGCCACAGAGCGATCACCTTGCTTGAACCAAGGATGATGATTAAATGCAGAACCAGCGACCCGACGATCGCTAGAATGATCTTTTTCCTGTCTGACATCGACAAACGCCGCTAGATTAGTTCTCCTCCGTCGGTAGCTCAAGTGATTCTACAAGTCGAACTCGCCCGTAAGCGAAGGCTCCAGCCTCTGCCTCTCGCCTCGTAAACCAACTCTCCAGCCTTTGCCTCTCGCGTCTTTTCAAGTATTTCACAGGCCGTATTCAGCAGGCAAAGCTGGGGCGGTGAGACGGTACACTACCTCCTCAGTCACAAGCGAACAACGCTTTCGTCCTCAAGGTAACCGACCACGTCGAACACCGAAAGTTGAGCGCAGCGCCGAATGTCCCCATCTTTGCCGATCTTCTGTAAGTGCTTGCCGTTCTGCGTTTGCCGCAGCCATTCCAGAACATCATCTCCAACCCGCTCATACAGGCTTCGAACAAAGATCGCTGAATCCGATATTCCCTCCTCGTCCGGGAGACGCGCGACGAGCGCGCCCGCGCCGATAGCGTCCTCCAGACTAAATTCTTCGCCCGTTCCCGCGCAGACTAGCAGTAGACTCCTCGGCCGATGCCTAAACAGATAGTCCGCCAATGCATCAATATTTAGCAGTGAGCCGATCAAAACTTTGGCGGCCACCTTCATGGCTTGGATGGCGACCGTTCCATTCGTGGTCGTCATCACCACGCGTCGTCCTTTAATCTGTTCAAATTCTTCCGGTGAATTGCCAAGATCGAAACCCTCCAGGGGTAAACCGTCTCGTTCACCGGCCAGAAGTAGATCCGAATTGTCCAACTTGAGTTTGCGAGCTTCCGCCACGGTCCTGACCGGAATAATTGCTTCAGCTCCGGAAGCCAGGCCCGTAATCATTGAAGAAGTCGCCCGTAAAACGTCAAAAACAACAGCGGTCACGCCGTTTAAATCCGTCGCGGAGATTCTGCGAATCTCGCTTGGGCAGATGGCTACTTGGATCATCCCCTTCTTCGGTACGTCAAACGCCAGTGGTGAAACAAGTACTGTTGTGCGTAACCCGCATAAATGCCAAAATAATTCGCCGAAAACGACTTTAACTCGCGTAGCGGGACTTTGGAGCGCCCCGCGAAGTAGACTTCGTTCAGAACCCGCCCTATCCAAACGTCGATCGGTACCGCGTCTAACCGTTCGTACGCAAACAACAAGACACAGTTGGCGATCTTTTCTCCTACTCCGGGTAGCTCACAAAGAGCTCCACGCGCCTCGTCAGCAGACAAATTACGGAGTGCCTCAAGATCAATTTCTCCTGATGCGACCATTTTGGCCGTCCCTAAAAGATTCCGTGCCCGGAATCCAAGTTTGCACTCAAGAAGTTCTTCCAACCGAACTTCTGCAAGCTGTTCAGGGCGCGGATAGGAAAAAGCTTCGAATTCACCATCTCGCAATCGCCGGCCAAAGCGTTTCCGGATGGAATGCGAAATAGCCTGGATCTGCCGAACCTGCTTGAGCGGAGAAGTTAGAAATGTTGCGAGACATTCCCATGGGGGTTGTCGAATGATTCTCAGCCCATGACCAAATTCCACGGCCACCTTAATCACGGGATCTTCCGGAAAAGTCTGCAGAATTGCCGGCAGGTGATGGTCCAGAGCAAAATAATGCCGGACGCGCTTCACGTGCTCGGCTGGCGCCCAAATCGATTCCCCAGTTTGCTCCAGGTAGACCAAATGCTCCATGATCGCTCCGACGAAACCTTTGCCGTGCGGCATCCAGTGAAAAACCTGTCCGGAACAAAGCGTCTTCTCGAGATCGAAATGGGGCGCCGGCAGCACCTGAAGAGGGATCACGATGGAATTAAGTTTTGGGTTTTGCGTTTTGCGTTTTGAGCGTCGAAAAAAGGAAACGAAGAGAATTTGAACAGAAGGTAGCAAAGGAAGCAAAGACTGATTAGGAATTGGGTTTCCACCCGGTGATCATTCGGGTAGATCTTTCGTGAGCGCGACATTACCTGGCCGCGGTCCCTAGGGCTGACGCGCTCCCATCGCTGCCGAGACCACACCTCCGCCGCAAACTTTGGTCCGCCTATTATCCACCCAAATCTTTGCTTCCTTTGCTACCTTCTGTTCAAATCTTCTTTTTTTCCTTTTGTGGACGCGGCCCTGGTTCAGGGCGATAACCGGTCTATCCGCCAATTCGCATCACCTTGTCGCGTATAGAGAAAACGATCGTGTAACCGATTCTCTCGACCCTGCCAGAATTCGAACCGTTCCGGAACCAGCCTGTAACCGCCCCAGAATTCTGGCACCGGCGGATCCGCACCCCGAAACTGCGCCTCGAGCGCTGCAAGCCGAGCCTCTAATACTTCGCGGTTCTCGATCACCGAGCTCTGCTCTGAAGCAATTGCACCAAACCGGCTCCCGATCGGTCGCTTATTGAAGTAGATTTCGGATTCCTCGCGACTCGTTTTGTTC
>DASZGG010000081.1:0-2879 GCA_035939025.1 Chthoniobacterales bacterium
CCCGGCCTCTCTCGGGTTGACTATCCCGTAAAGTTCCACCGTGATGTATCTTCCATCTTTCATCACATCATCCTGGAGCAATCCTTCGCGTCTCATTCCGACTTTTTCCATCACGCGCCCGGAAGAAAGATTGTCGACAAAATGCCTCGCTGAAATCTTGTGATACCTGAGACTATTAAAGCCGTATTCCAGTACGGCTTTCGCCGCCTCGGTGCAATAACCGCGGTTCCAGTGCGCGACCCCGATCCAGTAACCGAGCTCTGCAGCATTGAACAGACCGGCCTTGTTCAACGAGATGGCGCCAACCAGGGCTCCACTCGCCAGACAAATCGCGAAGACAACTCCGCGTCCTTCATAGAAGCCAGCCTGATGTGTCGAAATCCAGGACTCCGCCATCCCATCCTCGTATGGATAAGGAACAAACAGTGTGTTCTCATAGATTTCGCGGTCGCCGGCGAGAGCCTTGACCTGCGGCGCATCGGTCAGTGTGAACGGCCTCAGGACTAGCCGATCGGTGTAAATGGTTTCCTGTAACAACAGCATGCAGACAACAAAGTAAACGAAGCCTCCGGCTTTGCATCCAGTAAGCAACCCTCCGTCTTTAGATCTGACCTTGGAAGGGCGTTGCTGCCAACGCCAGCAACCCAAAACTCAAAACTCAAAACCTCCCTCACAACCTCCTTCCAAAAAAGCCCATTGACGGCTAATGTGCACTCGTCATTCGAATGAATCCCATGCCCGTTCTAGGCTGCATCGCAGACGATTTCACCGGCGGTACCGATTTAGCGAATAATCTCGTGAAAAGTGGCTTTCGAACCGTTCAAACTATCGGGATACCGAAGTCGTCCGTGCGCCTGAATGACGTCGATGCGGTGGTTGTCGCACTGAAGACCCGTACTTGCCCCCCGGAACAAGCGATCAGCCAGTCAACCGATGCTCTCGATTGGCTGAAATTGCTCGGCTGTCGTCAGTTTTATTTCAAATACTGTTCAACGTTCGACTCGACACCTCGTGGAAATATCGGGCCGGTCATCGAGCTGCTCTTGCGAGAGCTGGGAGAATCACTCACGATTGCATCTCCTGCATTTCCAGACAACGGCCGCACAGTCTACCGCGGTCATCTCTTCGTTCATGATAAACTATTGAACGAGAGCGGCATGCAGAACCATCCGCTCACCCCTATGACGGATCCCAACATCGTCCGAGTGTTAGCAGCTCAAACGAATTTGGCGGTGGACCTGATTCGCCTGGATCTTGTTCGACAAGGCAAGAAAGCGGTTTCGCACGCGTTGGAAATGATGAAATCCCAGCCTCCGACCGTAGTCGTTACTGACGCGACATCAAATGAAGATCTCGCGGTATTAGCCGGCGCAGCGAAAAACTTGAAACTGGTTACCGGTGGCTCTGGTCTCGCCCTTGGGCTTGGTAAAAATTTCCGATTGCAAGGAAGGCGAGCGGCCAGCTCGACCGCCCCGCCCGGCCGGCGAGCAATCCTGGCCGGAAGTTGCTCGCAAATGACTCTCAAGCAGATAGAAGTTGCAAAGAAATTTTACCCCCACTTCCGAGTCCAGCCCGGGGAGCTTCATTCCCAATTTGAGAGCACGCTTGAAAAAGTTTTGCATTGGGCCGCGGAGCATCGGTCAAATCATGACCCGTTGCTGGTCTATACCAGCGGCGCGCCAGATGAGATAACGCAGAATCAAAAGATATTGGGCGTCGAACAAGCGGGTTATCTCTGTGAGACGTTTCTCGCGTCGGTCGCCTCAAAGTTCGTAGACGACGGCATCACCCAACTGATCGTGGCCGGCGGGGAAACTGCCGGGGCAATTGTGACGAAACTTGGTCTTGACCTTTTGCGGATCGGGCCGGAGATCGATCCTGGTGTTCCTTGGACTCTGGCTTCGTGCGGCACCAAAGAAATTGCTCTGGCCCTGAAGTCAGGAAACTTCGGATCGGAAGAATTCTTTGTGAGTGCATGGCATTTTCTCGGATCGTGAACATGAGAACCGAACAAAAGATCCGGGAGCGCATCGTGGAACTCGGAAGCAGTCTTTACCGCCGTGGGCTGAGCCCCGGAAGCAGCGGTAACATCAGTGCTCGCCTGGAGGATGGCTGGGTACTGACTCCGACGAATTCCTGTCTCGGAGAACTCGATCCAGCCAGTCTCTCCAAGTTAGATTGGAACGGGAATCTTCTTTCGGGATCGAAGCCGAGCAAAGAATATTTCCTGCACCTCGCGATGTATCAGAAGCGCCCGCAGAGCGGCGCAATCGTGCATCTTCATAGCAGTTTCGCTGCTGCAGTCTCCTGTCTGGATGGCCTGGATGCCGCAAGTTGTATCCCGCCGATTACGCCCTACTTCGTGATGCGGGTAGGTAAGCTTCCGTTAATCCCCTATTTTCGCCCGGGCGATCGAGCGTTGGCGAATGAGATCGCGAAGTACGCCGACAAACACGCTGCAGTGCTCCTGGCAAACCACGGGCCGGTGGTGTCCGGTGATGACCTGGATTCCGCGACCTACGCGATGGAAGAACTTGAGGAGACTTCAAAGCTGATGTTGCTCTTGCACGGTCAAAAAGTCCGGACTCTGAACGAATCACAAATACAGCAGCTATGCGAAAAATTTGGAGCAAAGTGGGAATCGTAAGAGAGGGTTTTGGGTTTGGAGTTTTGCGTTTTGGGTTTTGAGTGATCCTTGGGCTTACCGCAACTCAAAACCCAAAACTCAAAACCCAAAACTCAAAACTCCCTCCCCCTATGCCACGATTCAATGCCAATCTCTCCTGGCTGTTCCAGGAAGTCCCCTTCTTCGATCGCTTCGGGGCTGCCGCGAATGCCGGCTTTAGAGGGATCGAAATCTTGTTCCCGTACGATCAACC
>DASZGG010000082.1:0-5919 GCA_035939025.1 Chthoniobacterales bacterium
AGCTTGCGGCGTTGCGGCAGGCACGCCGTTGGCAATACTAGCGGGTATCGGAAGCGCGGCCCGGCGCGGGATTATCGTCAAGGGTGGGCTGTACCTGGAGAAGCTCGCGGATATCGATACTATTGTCTTAGACAAGACCGGCACGCTGACGATCGGTATCCCTGAAGTGACAGGCATTCAGGCAGCCAACGGAGCGACTGAGAACGAGGTGCTGCAAAATGCGGCGATTGCCGAACAGCATTCCGAGCATCCAATCGGCGAAGCCATCATTCGCAAGGCCAGAACTGCGAAGCTATCTCTGCGGGAATACTCCGATCTTCGATATATCCCTGGTAAGGGCCTGACGTGTCTCGATGCCGGAAGCAAGATTGTTGTGGGAACGCGAACGCTACTCGAAGAAAACGGAATTCGTTTTGATACAAACGGCGACGGATCGTTCGTGAACGCCACAAAGCCCGGAGAAACGCTAGTTTATGTAGGACGAAACAAGACCGTCCTGGGAGCGCTGTCGGTCGCGGACCAGTTGCGCCGTGAAGCCATTCGGACCGTCGATGATTTGAAGCGCCAGGGCTATCGCACGCTGCTCCTGAGCGGTGACAGCAGCGAGGTCGCGGCGGCAATCGGGGCGCAACTCGGAGTGCATGAGGCAATCGGGAACTTGTTACCCGAGCAGAAGCTAGAGAAAGTCCGGGAACTTCTGCAGCAGGGTCAAAAAGTTGCCATGGTTGGAGATGGAGTAAATGACGCTCCAGCGCTAGCGGAAGCGACGGTGGGAATTGCGATGGGTGGAGGGACCGACGTTGCTCTCGAGACGGCGGATGTCACGCTCATGACGAGCGATCTTTCGCGTCTAACTGAGGTATTTGGCATCGCCAAAAGATGCTATCGGGTTATCATGTTTAACTTCTGGGGCACGATTGCGGTTGACACCCTGGGTATCGGTTTAGCCTTCTTCGGTCTCCTGGCCCCCATCATCGCGGCGCTGATCCATGTGGGTTCGGAACTGGCTTTCATTCTCAACTCAGCTCGATTATTCCGGTCCTCAGTTCAGGGCTAATGTTTATCAGGGTGGCGGGGAGTCCGAATTAGAAACCGCGGTTACCTCTTGTCTTCGGTTTTTGGGGTAAAAGCTCATTGGACAAATTTTGCCGCTGCCATGAGACTTCTCGCGGGATTCACCAATCAACATCGTTAGAAGCATTGATGACTACGCATTTTTTGAAATCGAGAACGAACTACCTCTTGGGACTCGTCACAGCACTCAGCTTGGGTATCAGCGCTCCGGCGCTGTGGGCACAACAAGACAAAGATCCCATCAAAGCATGGGCTACGATACAGCAAATGGTCAAAGACATGGAAACGGCTGTTCAGTCTAAAAACCTTCACGGGATACACGAGCCGAGCATGAAAATTAGGCCCGCGATCAGAACTCTTAAGGGGCATAGCAGCATGTTAGGCGGAGACAAAGGTCAAAAGATCGGCGCAACTTTGAAGCAATTAGACACTGCAGTGACCGATTTGCATAGTGCGTCTGATGAAGGCAACCAGGCGGACGCCGAAACGGCCCTTAAAGCCGTCGAGAGCGCTCTTGACCAGCTAAAGGCCCAAGACCCTGAAGCGGCTTTCAAAAGTATGCATTGAACCTGCATTGATTGGCCGCCAGTGCCGCACGAGAAAGGGAAGAGCCCGCTGGAGTTTGGAGTTTTTTACTTGAGAAGAAATTTTTCAGGAAGAAGAGTCAACAAGCGGTCTATGACGTGGTTTGGAAAGTCGAGATTTCTTAACGGAACGTTCGTTCTTGCGGCCGTTCTCGCATGGTTTACAGGTACCAATCACTGCTTGTTAGGGTTTGCGAAACGGCCTCAGAACACGGCTATTTCGCTGTGCCATTGCCAGGACCATTCCGAAAAGTCTCGTGGTGCTGACCATGGTCCGTCTGCGATGTTGGCCTGTTGCCAGGGACTTCAGAGTCCCAATGTCGAAGCTGCCAAAACAAAGATTGACTTTAGTCCTGTATTGGTGGGAATGCAGCTTTTCCCGATTGGCCATCTAATCCTCCCAGAACCTCCGAAGAGCATTTTACTGGGCACAGAGCGTGATACCGGACCTCCGTCAGCCGGCTCCTTTGTCGGAACTGTTCTAAGGCGTTCTCTGCGTGAGAACGCGCCTCCGGTCGTATCTTAGCGACGGCAAGCCCCGAAAGCTTTCGGGGATTTTCACCGCCGCCATGCGCACCCGGGCTGGTTCTTCGAGTTGTCCGGCCCGAGTGCTGTTCCGCAGCTCTGCTGCTGCGCACCTCTCCAAAGCCGCTGTTCCACAAACTTCAATTCTCCCTATGACCGAACTAGAACTTCTCAAGAAACCCGAATACATCCACGTCGTACTGAATCATTTACCGATTTACGGCACGATATTTGGAGCCTTGGCCCTGGCTATCTCATTAATCCTACGGAGCCGAGCTGCACAGATTACGGCCCTTATACTCACGCTCATTGCTGGAGCTTCAGCGTATCCGGTCTTCGTCACCGGCCAAAGGGCGTACAAAACAATCCGAGGCGTGAGTGACGATGACGGGGCCGATTTGCTCGACGAGCACATGGATCGAGCTGAAAAAACAATTGGAGCTTTCTATCTTTTGGCGGCACTCGCCGGCGCCGGTCTCCTCCTGCCGATCAAAATGCCGAAATCTTCTTTTCCATTAGCGGTCCTGACCCTGGTGGTGGCAATTTTCTGTTCCGGGATAGCGGTCTATATCGCCCAGCCAGGCGGTCGAGTAAGGCATCCCGAATTTCGGCCGAATGAAAGTCCAACTCCAGCTTCTGAAACCGATCACCGCGACAAATGATGAATCGATATTCCATACCCCTAGTCGCTTTGGGCCTCCTGGCAGGTTGTGCAGCGGCTCCTCCACCGCCGCTGACAGCTGATGACCCGGCAAATCCATCGGCGCCGGAGGCCGCTGTAAGACCCCTCCGTAATGCCCTGGGAATCGATGATCTTACAAAGAAAAGTCGCCAGATCCCGGCGCAAGCTGCCAAAGAGCAGCAGCAAGGGGACCAGAGCGGTGCAGCTTCCGGCGATCAGCAAGACCAGGGAACGCAGAACATGCCCGGCATGCAAATGCCCCAGCAGCCATCGCCGACTCCGACGCGGCAAAAGGACCAAATGGATCAAATGCCTGGCATGAAGATGCCCTAGGAACAAAACCTGCCATCACCAACTCCTAATAACTAATAGCACATGACCATAACTAGGTTTGCGGCCTGTTCCACAATTTTAGCGATGACATTGCCGGCCGCTTCTGCCCGCGAGAAAGAGGAGACGTTTCAAGCCGTTCAGCAATCGGTTCAGGAACGCACCGGAAAAACTGTTCGTTGGGAAGAGGATCAGGCGGCGCATGAGCAAGCTGTGCAAGATGTACGCCAGCCTCTTCGCAAGCCATTGACGGTTGAGACTGCTGTTCAGATTGCGCTGTTAAACAATCGATCGCTGCAGGCGACTTTCGAGGAAATTGGCCTTTCGGCCGCGGACCTTATCGAAGCTGCTACGATCCCGAATCCGAAGATCGATTTAGCAATAAGATTTCCGGACAAGCCACCCTCTGGTACCTATATCGACTACAGCGCGGCCCTCGACTTTTTAAGCATCATCATGATTCCGCTGAAAAAGCGGGTCGCGAAAGATCAGCTGGAAGCAGTGGCTCTACGCGTCGCTGATGAAACCCTCGAACTGGTCTCGCAAGTCAAAGGCGCCTTCTATTCGCTGCAAGCGTCCCAGCAGCTCCTGAAGCGGTTTCAGTTGATCGCCGATACTAGCGCCGCTTCTTTGGATTTAGCGCAGCGGCAGCACGAAGCTGGGAATATCACGGATCTGGCAATGGCTCAGCAGCAGGCGAGCTACAGCCGTTCCCGGCTGGATATTGCCACAACGGAGGCCGAAATCCGGCGGAATCGTGAGAAATTAGATCGCCTGCTCGGATTGTGGGGCGCGGACACTGACTGGCAAATCGCCGGTGAACTGCCCGAGGTGCCCAGCTCAGAGGTTCCCATGAGGTCTCTCGAACGCTTGGCAATATCCCAACGACTGGACCTACAGGCGGATTATCTCCATTTTACCAGCCAGGTAAAAAATCTGGGATTGACCAAAGCCTTTCGGCTCCTGGGCGCGTTGGATTTCGGGATAGAGAGCGAACGGGAAACAGATTCGCAAACAAGGACGGGACCGACGTTCGCCATCGAGTTGCCGATCTTCAATCAAGGGCAGGCGCGCATCGCCAGAGGTGAAGCAGCTTTAAGGCAGTCGCAAGACAGGTTTGAAGCACTGGCAGTCGACATTCGCTCTCAGATAAGAGAGCTGCGCGACGAGCTTGCGAGCAAAAGGGAGATCGCTCGATTCTATAAAGACGAGCTTTTGCCCGGCCAGCGTCGAATCCTGAACGAAAGTCTCATTAACTATAATGCGATGGCGATCGGGAATTTCGAGCTCTTCACGACGAAAGCTGAAGAGGCGCGCACCGAGCGCGAATATATCGAGGCTGTCAGAGACTACTGGATGACTCGAGCAGAACTGGAACGAGCAGTCGGCGGCAATCTCACTCCGCGGGTGTTCGGACAGGGCGGTAGGGACGCGCTCCCGCGCGACCCGGCGTCGCACCTCCAAAAGGTGAGAAAGTGAGAAGTGAGAAGTGAGAGGTGAACAGGAGTCGAGGAGCAGGAACGCAGTCATGATAACACGTCGAAATTTCTTTACCAAAGCTGCGGTCGCAGCGGCTGGAACAGCTGTCGTAAGGTCTCTGGTGCAGTCGGCTCGGGCCGACGAGCCAGTAGATTCTCCGAGGCAAGACCCAGCCAAAAGCACCGGTTATGACCAAGGGGATACGGCAAGGCAATTTCCTCCTGGTGAACCCGGAAAGGACTATGCCCCAGTCATCACTCCTAATGGGACGACGCTCCCATATAAGATTGTCGATGGCGTGAAGATCTTTCATTTGATTCCTGGAGAGGTTGACCACGAATTCGCACCAGGACTACGCGCTCATTGCTGGGGGTTCAATGGTCAGGTTCATGGTCCGACCATTGAGGCTGTGGAAGGGGACCGGGTGCGCATTTATGTGACGAACAAGCTTCCAGAGAGCACCAGTATTCACTGGCACGGTTTGCTGGTGCCATCGGGTATGGATGGAGTGGCGGGGCTTAGCCAGAAAAATATCGAACCGGGCGAGACCTATAAATACGAGTTTCAGCTCAGGCAGCACGGAACATACATGTACCACTCTCATTCCGACGACATGACCCAGATAGCACTTGGGATGATGGGGATGTTTATCATTCATCCGCGAACCCCGACCGGTCCGAAGGCGGACCGAGACTTCGTTCTGATGTCGAGTGAGTGGAGGATCGACGTGGGCTCAATGCGGCCCGTCCCAACTGAAATGACCGACTTCAATGTCCTCACGTTTAATGCTCGGGCATTTCCGGGTACTGCCCCGTTAGTGGCAAAATACGGTGATCGGGTCAGAATCCGGTTCGGGAATTTAAGCCCCATGGAACATCATCCGATCCATCTTCATGGGTTCTATTGGAAGATCACTGAAATGGACGGTCTACAAATCCCAGAGGCTGCGCAGCAGCCCGGGAACACAGTCCTGGTCGCGGTCGGTCAAACCCGAACCGTGGAATTTATTGCGGACAATCCTGGCGACTGGGCGATGCACTGCCATATGACCCACCACACAATGAATCAAATGGGGCATAACGCGCCGAATCTTATCGGGGTACGCCCAGGCGACCTCGACAAAAGAGTAAGCACATTTCTCCGCGGTTATATGACAATGGGCGAGAGCGGAATGGCCGACATGGGCGAAATGAGCATGAAGGTCCCGCGCAACAGTATCCCGATGATCGGCGCGCAGGGCAAACA
>DASZGG010000083.1:0-7283 GCA_035939025.1 Chthoniobacterales bacterium
GAATATTTCCCCTCCGAATAGTTAGCTCGAAAGCTTCGTTATTAACTCATCGGAGATGTCGAAATTGCTGTAAACATTCTGTACGTCGTCGTTATCCTCGAGGACATCGCATAGTCTAAGAACTTGCGATGCTAACTCTTCCTTAGCTACTGCAACCATGGTGTTCGGTAAAAAGGTTAACTTTTGCGATTCGACATGCATTCCAGCATTTTTGATCGCCTCTCCCACCTGGTACAACTGATCGTGAGGCGTCGTGACGACATACAAATCCTCATCCGTGGTTAGATCTTCTGCTCCGGCCTCCAAAGCCACCTCCATTAGTTTGTCTTCATCAACTCCTTTTTTCCCGAGAGCGATTTGACCCTTTCGCCTGAACATGTATGAGACAGCCCCGGATGCAGCCAAGTTCCCGTGGTTCTTGGCAAAAATGCTCCGGATATCCGCGGCGGTCCGATTTCTGTTGTCGGTCGCAGCCTCGACAATAATCGCAACGCCCCCAGGCCCATATCCTTCATACATCAACTCTTCCACGATCCCCCCCGCTATCTCGCCCGTCCCTTTCTTGATCGCCCGGTCAATCGTATCATTCGGCATGTTTTGGGCACGCGCAGCGAGGACAGCCGTTCTAAGGCGAGGATTTAAATTAAGGTCACCGCCTCCCATCCGGGCCGCAACCATAATCTCCTTTGAGAACCTGCTGAATATTTTGCCGCGCTTTGCATCCAATGCGCCTTTAAAACGCTTGACCTTCGACCATTTACTATGGCCCGCCATACTCCGGGTAAAAACAGAATCAGTTGAGAAAAAAGGGGTTTAAGTTTTACTAGCGACGCACTTGCGACCGATGAGAAAGACAGACGACTTCCAAGAGAGAACCGCCGATTAGCGCATCAACAAGCGATACGCCAAAAAACCGCAGATGGACCGGTTTGTCAACTTACTTTGGAAGAAGCCCGCTTCCGAACGGTCGAATCGAGGATTTTTTTTCGCAATCGCAGCGACTTTGGCGTGGCTTCGACGTACTCATCACGGCCGATATATTCCAGCGATCGCTCGAGGGTCATGCGCAGGGGCGTCGCCAATTGCACGCCCTTGCCGTCTCCCTGGCTCCGCATGTTGGTGAGATGCTTTGCCTTGCAGGGATTCACATTCAGATCGTCCGGGCGAGAATTCTCCCCGACGATCATCCCTTCGTAGACATCCTCTTGGGGGCCAATAAAGAGCTTCCCACGTTCCTGCACGTTATTCAAAGCGTAGGCCGTTGAAGTTCCGCCTTCCATGGCGACCAGCACCCCATTGTCCCGATTCGAAATTTCACCCTTCATCTCCCCGTATTCCCTAAATAAATGACTCATCGAACCGAGTCCTCTGGTGAGATTAACCAGATCGCTCTCAAAGCCGATCAATCCACGAGTCGGAATCACCGCCTCGACCAACACCGTGCTGGTCTGATGGTCCATACTGATTATTTCCGCCCTCCGGCCAGCGAGCGATTGCAGAATATCTCCAAGGTTTTCATTTGGAACGTCGACATAGAGAGTCTCGTACGGCTCCGTTACGTTGCCTAGATTGTCCTTGTGAAAGATCACTTCGGGCCGCGATACGAGGAGTTCGAATCCCTCGCGTCGCATTTGTTCGACTAGAATCGCAATCTGCATCTCTCCTCGAGCGCTAAGCGTAAATACTCCGGCAGTTTCCGTCTCGCTGAACTGCAGCGAAACGTTCGTACGACATTCGCGAACCAGTCGCTCTTTGAGATGGCGCGCCGTCAGAAACTTGCCTTCACGTCCGGCGAGCGGAGAGTCGTTCACAAGGAAGTTCATCTGAATTGTCGGCGGATCGATATCAACGAAGTCGAGCGCAGATCGCTCTTCCAAATCAGTCAACGTTTCTCCGATGAAGGCCTCCTCGAAACCGGCCAAACCGATGATGTCGCCGGCACCGGCATGTTTGACCTCGATTCGCTCCAGTCCCTGGTATCCAAACAGGGCTGTCACTGTGCTGCGCTCACGCCGGCCGTCTTTGTGAATGCAGACAATCGAATCACCGACCTTTACCCGCCCGCTCACAATGCGACCAAAAGCCAGCCTGCCGAGATAATCTGAATAATCCAGATTGGACACCAGCATCCGAAAATAGGTTTCGAGCGCTTTTGGTGGAGGGGGAATATGCTTGATGATCGCCTCGAACAACGGTTCCATCGAGGTGTTCGGCTCATGAATCTCCCTCATCGCGTACCCCTCCTTCGCGCTCGCATAGATAACAGGAAAATCGAGCTGTTCATCGGTGGCATCGAGCTCGACGAAAAGGTCAAACACCATGTCCAAAACCTTGTGCGGACGAGCATTTTCCCGGTCGACCTTATTAATAACGACGATCGGGCGCGCGTGGTTCTCTAAGGCCTTCCGGAGCACAAACTTTGTCTGAGCTTGCGGGCCGTCATGCGAGTCCACTACGAGAAGCACGCCATCCACCATTTTCATGATGCGCTCCACTTCTCCACCGAAATCAGCGTGACCAGGAGTATCAATGATGTTAACGTGGTAATCCTTGTACCTGAAGGCGGCATTCTTCGCCCTAATGGTGATTCCTTTCTCCTTTTCGAGGTCCATCGAGTCCATCACGCGTTCCTCGAGCTTCTGATTAGACCTGAAAGTACCGGACTGCCGCAGCAGCTGGTCTACGAGTGTCGTCTTCCCGTGGTCGACATGGGCGATGATAGCGATGTTACGAATATGGTCCATAGAAGACGATGGAGAATCGGGAAGATCATCGTGCATGATAAGATCGTCAACGAGGTTTGCGTTCAATCATCAGTAACCAAGGAGAGTTCTGGCCAGATAGCAACTAGGGATTTTAGAACGCCGGCAGTCTCTCAAACCGGCTTGAATCCGATGAAAAGAGCGCCGCCTGAGGATCCCCGTAATCCGAGCCAATATTAATCCCGATCATGCCGCCCAGATTGATCGGACCTGCTCGCCGATGGGTATGCCCACAAACCACGCCGACAAGCTTGTGCCTGGATTCCCACAACGCAGCCCCCATCGAACGGTTTCCGAGATACGCTTTGAAGAAAGCATAGACCGACGGAGGGGAGAGCATGCTGCTTACCGGCGGCACACCTAGTAACTCTTCGAACGGAGGGGTATGCAGCACGGCGATAACCCGAGAAGTGCCGGACTCCGCGAGCCGCGTTTTCATGCCTTCGACTTGTTCGAGAGCGACTTCCCGAGGATGCAGTCCGCTCGGCATAAGTTGGAAGTCACGCCATCGTATTGGAGAACCGGTGAAAGGGCTCCCACGGAGATAGTCTTCTTCCGTCACCCGAACACCGTCGTAAGCGAGATCCGGAACTGCGAAGCCGAGATCATAGTGCCCGTAGGCGCCGACGATTGTAAGGTCTTGTAGCGAAAGGTTTTCTAGATCCAGGAGAACAACGTCGAAGGATTTGGCCGGGGGTACCCAGTAGCGATCGATGACTGCCGAAAGCACATGACACTCGTTTCGCGCGCTGTCGTGCAGCCAGAAGTCGTGATTACCGAGGCAAACAGCGAGCGGACCTTTTGGGAAGCAGCCTCGTATTTTCTTCAAGGTCTCATCGGCCTGTGGCGCGCTCGACAGGTCCCCGGCAACGACAACCGCATCCGGTCGGCAGCGAACGATCCAAGCTCGCAATCTCTGGAGTATCCGGTCCTGCGTCGCCCGCAGCAGATGGAGATCCGCAGTAAACAGAATCTTCACGGCGCTGTTGCCCCAAAAGCTCCGCCGCCAGGAGTTTCCACAATGATCATGTCCCCGGCTTTAACCTCGGCTCGTGCACAACTCCCAAGCTCCTCGACCCGTCCGTCGCTGCGGCGGATAGAGGTCTTGCCGATTTGACCAGAACCGCCGCCTTCCAAACCAAACGGCGGTACCAGCCGGGAATTGGCTAGAATAGCCACGCTCATCGCTTCGCGAAAACGGATCTGGCGAAAGACGCCTTCGCCTCCTGGCCAACGCCCTGCGCCGCCAGAACCTCGTCGAATCCCGAACGCCTCGAGGTGCACAGGGTAACGGGACTCCAGAATCTCCGGATCCGTTAACCTGGTATTCGTCATATGGGTGTGAACCGCGGAAGCACCGGCAAAGCCAGAGCCGGCTCCAGCGCCACCGCAAATCGTCTCGTAATACTGATACCGGCGATTGCCGAACGTAAGATTGTTCATCGTTCCCTGGCTGGCCGCCAGAACGTTCAGAGCGCCATAAAGTGCGTTGGTGATCGCTTGCGATGTTTCCACGTTCCCGGCAACAACCGCCGCCGGCGATTTTGGCGCCAACATTGAGCCTTCCGGAATGACAATATCGAGCGCCTCGAGGCACCCGTCATTCAATGGGATATCTTCCTTAACCAATGTCCGGAAAACATAGAGCACCGCCGCCTGAACGATCGATGATGGAGCATTGAAATTATCCGCAACCTGAGGTGACGTGCCGTGAAAGTCGATCGTAGCGCGGCGCGCATCGGAATCGACCCCAATCCGAACATGGATCTCTGCGCCGGAATCCATCTTCTGAACGAAATGACCTGCCTTGAGGTGGTCGATCACCCGACGGACCCGCTCGGCGGCGTTGGATCGAACATGGCCCATATATGCCTCAACCATTTCCAAACCAAATTGCTCGACCAGCCCAGCCAATTCCTTCACTCCTTTTGCGTTCGCGGCGATCTGCGCATGGATATCTCCTACGTTCTGGGAAACATTTCGAGCCGGATATCGGGCATTGGTGAGAAGTTCGAGGAAAGCGTCTTCTCGGAAGCGTCCATCTTTCACCAGCAAAAGATCGGTGATGAGAACTCCTTCTTCCTCGATGGTTCGGCTATCCGGGGGCATTGATCCGGGAGTGAGTCCACCCACATCTGCGTGATGGCCACGACTTGCCACCCAGAATCGAGGCTGTTTCTGCTTCCCGAAGACTGGCGTTACGACCGTGATATCGGGAAGATGCGTGCCGCCCGCGAATGGATCGTTCAAGGCGTAGACATCCCCCGGCCGAATTCTTTCCTTCCGACGCTGAATGATCGCTTGCACGGCGCCTCCCATGGAACCGAGATGCACAGGCACATGTGGCGCGTTGGCAACCAGCCTTCCCTCGGAATCGAATAGTGCGCAGGAGAAATCGAGACGCTCCTTGATGTTAACCGAATAGGCGGAGTTTTGCAGGACAGCGCCCATCTGTTCCGCGATTGACATGAAAAGGTTATTGAATACTTCGAGCAAAACGGGATCTGACCCGATTCCGGCCGCAATGCGCGTCGCTCGCGGCACCGCTCTTTTCAACAACAGATCGAGTCGGGGGGTTATCTCGGCTTGCCAGCCCGGTTCAACGACGGTGGTAGTGGTATGTTCGACGATAATCGCCGGACCTTGAAAGCTCGTCCCGGCCGCCATTCTTTCCCGCTCGAAAACCGGAATGGACTCCCACTTCCCGGCAAACACGGCGTTCACGTCAGCAACCGGACCCGGTTCAGCTTCGGCACCGGACTCGGGCAGGTGGTCGACTCGGGTTTCGGTTCCACCAATCGATTCGACCGAGACCGAGTCGATGATCAAGCCCCGTTCGTCCGGATCCATCACGAACCCAAATCGAGCAAAATGAGCCGCCTGGAATGCATCTCTCATCTCGGGAATCGAACCAGCATCGATCGGCAATGGTGTATTGGTGCCACGATATCGAAGGTGGAACTTTCGGATGATGGTTTCCGTCGCGGATTGCTGGGAATACAGCTGCTGCCGGGCCTCATTTTCCAATTGACTCAGCAGTTCTCCAGCCTCAGTCGCACCCTCATTATCCAACGGCTTTTCGACGGAACTTTCACGGAGCGCGCGCAGCTCGGCTAATCCCATCCCATAAGCGGATAACACTCCTGCAAGGGGATGAATCAAGACACGATCAATACCAAGCGCATCGGCCACGGCACAGGCATGCTGTCCACCTGCTCCACCAAAGGTGACCAATGCGTAGCGTGTGACATCGTAGCCGCGAGCGATCGAGATCTTTTTTATTGCATTGGCCATATTCTCGACAGCGATCCGCAGAAAGCCGCTCGCCACCTCTTCGGCCGAAAGTTCGCCTATCTCGGAAGCGAGCTCCCGGAAACGCTCGGTAACCAATTCCCGGTCGAGAGGCAAATTGGCGTTTGGACCAAAGATCTGTGGAAAGAAGTCCGACGGCAAGCGTCCCAACATTACGTTGCAATCGGTCACGGTGAGCGGACCGCCTTGACGATAACACGCCGGCCCAGGGTTAGCTCCTGCGCTCCCCGGACCTACCCTGAGACGCGTTCCGTCGTATCGGCAAATTGAACCGCCTCCGGCCGCCACGGTGTGGATATGCATCATTGGCGCACAAATCCGCACTCCAGCAACTTCGGTCTCAAATCGGCGTTCAAACTCGCCGGCGAAATGCGTCACATCGGTCGAAGTCCCGCCCATGTCGAATCCGATGATCCGATCAAAACCGGCCCGTGCTGCGACCTTCGCGGCTCCAACGATTCCTCCCGCCGGACCGGACAAGATAGAATTCTTTCCGTAGAACAATGTCGCATCTGCCAAGCCGCCGCTAGATTGCATGAAGAATAAGTGCACTCCGGGTAATGCGCCTCGGACCTGCTCGACATATCTGCGAAGAACCGGTGAAAGATACGCATCCGCAACTGTAGTATCGCCTCGATTCACGAGGTTGATCAGCTGGCTGGTCTCATGGCTAGTTGACACCTGGGTGAAACCGAGTTGACGCGCAATCCCGGCAATTGCTCGTTCGTGCCGAGGATATCGGTATCCGTGCAGGCAGACAATCGCGACCGCGCGAATGCCCTGCCGAAGCACGTCCTGCAGCGATTCTCGAACGGCCGCCAGGTCGAGAGGCTCCATCTCTTCACCCCGGGCTGAGATCCGACCGGTAATCTCCACAACTCTTTTATAGAGCTGCTCCGGCAAAACAATCTGCAAGTCAAAGAGCCGGGGTCGTTGCTGGGTCCCTATCCGGAGCACGTCGCCAAAACCACGATTGATCACGAGCGCGACCCGTTCCCCATTTCGTTCGAGGAGAGCGTTCGTCGCTACCGTGGTGCCCATCTTGATCGATTCAATTTGCTCAGCCGGAATCGGCTCATCCGGGCGCAGGCCAAGCATCCGGCGAATTCCTTCGACCGCTGCATCCGGATAATGCTCCGAGTTATCGGAAAGAAGCTTTGCGCACAAAATCCCTCCGTCTGGACCACGCCCAACAACGTCCGTGAACGT
>DASZGG010000084.1:0-1904 GCA_035939025.1 Chthoniobacterales bacterium
GAATATCAAGATCATCCGCTGCATTTGGAGTTTGTGGAAAAGTGCAAGGCACTTTGGACGAAGGTAATCGTGTACGATTTCGAGTGAGGCCGATCGATTTCTGGCCCCGGACGACTTACCGCGGAACGCTCAGCTTACATAGAAACGATTCATTCTCCTTGGCGTAAGCGATCCAGACCGCGTGAGTGGCCGGGTCCACGGCGAGAGTATGTGCACCAGGGGGAGTTGCAATGTTGCCAATCAATCTCACGCCGTCGGCGGTTTGCTCCACGACCGACAGGCCGGACCTGCCGCTGGCGCAATAAATCCTATTATTCGCGGGATCGAAAGCGATCTGATCGACACCCGACGCGATCTCGGCAGAAGACACTACATTTCCGGAGGCAGAGTCCAATACCGATAGCTTCCCGTTTCCGCCGGCTGAGAAAAGTCGGTGGGTCTCGGGGTTGATAGCTAGTCCATGCAGATTTTCAGCCGGTTCGGTCGACCATGTCTCGATTACGGAATTCACCGCTGGGTCGATCGAGAGCGTGACCGGCTTTGACTTGATATTTTGGTAAATCCGGTCCGAAGCAGGATCGTACAAAATGAATTCCGGAGCTTTGGGTACTTTGATCGTTGCCACGATGCGGCGCGCGCTCGGATCAACCACCCAGACATCTTCCCCGTCGTCGCAGCCCACGTAGACAAGCCCGTTTTTTGAATCATACGCACACACATCCGGCGCACCGGGGAGTGCCACGCTGTCCACAACTTTCAACGTTTGGCGATCCACGATCGTTAATTCGCTCCGATCGCTAACCGTGACGTAGTATTTGCCACGCTCGTTGTCGATGGCAACGTCTTGCGCGGCGCCGACCGGCACGGTCTGGCGCAATTTGCCGTCAGGCAAGTCGAATACGTCAAGAGTGCCATTGCCTGTATGATTGGCCAGCAGCCTGTGGAACTGCTCGTCGACCCGGAGACAGTCGAATCTGCCTTTGGTCGCCGGAACGAGAATTGGTTCACTCACCACGAGCGGCGGGGTTTCCGCACGGGATGCGAGAGGCAAGATCAAAACGACCAGACTGAGGCGCAAAATGGAGAGAAAATTTGCCGGCCGGACAAGATTTGGAATAATCATCTTTGATTCTGACCATTAAAGGCCCGCCCGTCATTAGACAAGGGGTTCGGCGAAAAATCGAGGCTGAACAGGTAGTTCGCAGAACCGATCGATCAAAGTAATTGCCTGCTCTTCAATAAACCTGGTGTCCTGTCCCCGAAACAGCAGGGACCTGCTATTTCGGGGACAGGACACTAGATTCCGAAGTTTGGGCGAGTCCTCAATTTCGGAGTTCAGAATAAACGGACGGCTTGGAAGCGAAGTGCGAGCGGTCAGTTAGTCGAGAAAACGAAGTTGGATATAGGAAATTTTGCGTTGATGAGTTTCAACACTTCGGTGCAGACTTCGTCCATTGAGATATCGAACACCTCGCTTATGGCCCTCAACTCAGCGAGTTGGTCAGGCGTCGCAGCGAGCAGCACTTCGTTCAGTTGTTGGTTAGAGTATTTCATCGGCCGATCCACTTAAGGGAAATAAATCGGTTCGGATGAGGCAAACTTGAGTCGGAATTCACGCTGTAGTGGCTGGAAACTGCATCCGGCCCGCAAACGGGGCTCATCCAGGATGCGGTCTGACCCGCGAAAAATCACGTCGGGCGGCTGCGCATGTCGGTTCTCAGGCTAAATATGGTGGTGCCTGGACGAGCCCAGCTTCGCTGGCGCTCTTGCGTTCGGTCAGCATTCGATCGGCGATTTCGCGAACCATTTCTTCCAACAATAGCCGGAGATGGCTCCCGCGGCGGTAATCTGACGGCGCGATGTAACGGACGCGATCGGCGTGGGCGGAGAGGTTGTAGCACTTC
>DASZGG010000085.1:0-11608 GCA_035939025.1 Chthoniobacterales bacterium
GAGATGCAAAGTTGTCGATTTACCTTTGCGGTACATGTGATGGCCGTGCTCGCATTGGAGAAAGCTGACTGTTGCTCCTCTTCGCGTTTGGCGCAGACCGTGAACACCAACCCAGTCGTTATCCGCCGCCTCTTGATCGAACTCCAGGATGCAGGACTCATTTCTACTTTCCGAGGTCCGCACGGCGGAGCTCTCCTGAAACGCAAGCCCGAAAAATTGACTCTCCGCGAAATCCACAGAGCGGTTGATCACGGCAGCATCTTTGGCACGCATCCAAACGAACCATCACAGGAATGCCCGGTCGGCAAGAGCATCGGCAAGGTGATGGAGCGAATCCAAGATCGGGCCAACCGGGCTCTGGAACGAGAACTGGAGAAAATGACGCTGGCAGATGTGCTTCGTGAGTTGCGGAGAGGTTGAAAAGTTTCGCTTGATTTGTAACTAAAATGATTACATTTGATCCTGATTTCCTGTTACTTAAAGGGAGATATTATGCTTTCCGAATTTGAACCGGCTTGGGTCCCAGTCCTTCTAGGACATTCCGGAGACGGCTCGCCCTCTGTCAGCCGCTCGCTCACCGACCACCAATTGTTGGACGCCTACTCAGAGACCGTCAGCGGAGCGGCGAACGACGTCGCCCCAGCGGTCGTGAATATTCAGGTTAAGAATCCATCGTTAGGCAGACGAGGCGAAGGAGGCGGAAGCGGCTTCATTATCGCCCCCGATGGCTTCGTTCTGACCAATAGTCACGTCGTCCATGGCGCCAAGTCGATTGAGGTCACTCTGCACGATACGCGAACGTTAACTGCAGCTTTGATTGGAGATGATCCTGATACCGATTTGGCCGTAATTCGCGTTGACTCCGCGCAACTTCCCTTCCTGTCGTTTGCGGATTCGAAGAAGCTGCGTGTCGGCCAGATTGCGATCGCGATCGGCAGTCCGTACGGTTTCCAACAAACCGTCACCGCCGGTGTTGTGAGCGCGTTGGGCAGGTCGATGAGGGCGCAATCCGGCCGACTGATGGACGATATTATTCAAACGGACGCGGCGTTGAATCCCGGAAACTCTGGGGGCCCGTTGGTAAACTCCTCCGGGCAAGTCATCGGAGTGAACACGGCTGTTATCCTGCCTGCACAAGGACTTTGCTTCGCGATAGCAGCTAATATGGCGCAGCTGGTCGCGGCGTGGCTCATTCGGGATGGTAAAATCCGAAGGAGTTATCTCGGATTAGCGGGACAAAACGCCACGATCCATCCCAGATTGGTTCGTCACCACAAGCTATCCAACAACCAGGGCGTATTGGTGGCCGGAACGGAACCAAACGGTCCGGCTCAGCAAAGCAGCCTGGCAGAGGGAGATATTATCATCGCTTTTAAAGGTTCGCCGATCTCAAGCATCGATGATCTCCATCGCGCGCTGGTTGGAGAAGAAATTGGAATCAAATCGGCTTTGACGGTGATCCGCGGCGTCGAGATGATTGACCTGATCGTGATACCCCAGGAGCTGCCACCTCGCCAATAGGCTGTCCGGCGGGGAAACGTATAGGCGTATCGGCGTGTCGGCGTGCGGTTACGCGCGGCAGGCCGGTCGATTCTGCTCATTATTTCGTTGATCATTGGGATTCGTGTGGTGATTTCTTACCAATGACCTTCGAACAGAAAGTCCGCATCGCGGAAGGGTACGCAGAACTCGGGATGCTTGACGATGCGCTGGGGCAATTGGACGAGCTTGATCCAGAGTACCATGATCGCCTGGAGGTCCTGCGAATGCGAGTCGACGTCGTTCTGCAGAAGCGAGATTGGCAAAGCGGTCTCCAGCTCGGTCTGCGGATTTGCGACCTGCATCCGAGTGAATCCTGCGGCTACATTCAAGCCGCGTTCTGCCTTCATGAAATGGGGAGGACATCGGAGGCAAAACAGACACTCCTGGCCGGACCGGCAGGGCTTCTCGACGAACCGGTTTATTACTACAACCTGGCTTGTTACGACACTGTTCTAGGTAATCTGGAGCAGGCCAAAGTCTACCTTCGCGCCAGTTTTCGCCTCGATAAGTCTTTCCGGGAGCTGGCCAAGGGGGATCCGGATTTGCAACGGATCAAGGATGAATTTTAGGCGAGCACCGGCTATGTGACGCGAAGCGGACCCGCGTTCCTACAGATCAGGACATGGATCTTCAAGGTTTGGTTGATCTTTTCGCAGAGAACTTCGTCCAATTTGACGAAGTGGGTGCATCGGTTTGCATCTGGCGGCACGGCGAACAGGTATTGCATCTCGCCAACGGGTACCGCGACCGCGAGAAGCGTCTCCCGTGGACGACACAAACGCCTGTTTTAATCTGGTCAGCCACGAAGGGACTGAGCTCCGCTTGCCTGATCCACGCCGCGTCCGAGCATGGCATCGATTTGAATCGGCATGTCGTCGACCTCTGGCCTGAATATGGCCAGAACGGAAAAAAGGATACGACTATTCTCCATCTACTTACGCATCAAGCGGGCCAGGCAGCTCTCCGCGACCCCTCAGTATCGATCTTGGATCATGATGCCGTCGCCGATCAGCTTGCACGGCAGGAACCTTTCTGGAAGCCTGGTGATGCGCACGGCTACCATGCCAGGACGTACGGATTTCTGGCGGACGAGTTGGTTCGCCGGATTACACAAGGAACATCGCTTGGTACTTACTTTCGCCTAATCTTTGGTGAACCGCTGAAGCTGGATCTCTGGATCGGTGTGCCTGAGTCGATCGCTGATGAGGTGGCGCCAATTTTTGCGCCAAGAAAGGCCCGCGCGCCGGATGTCGAGGAACCCTTTTACCAGGCGCTTTCCCAGCAAGATTCCCTGACTCGCAAGGCGTTTTCCACTCCCGCGGGCCTTTATTCTCCATCCCTGATGAACAATCCGAAAATACGCCAACACCCTCTTCCTTCGTTAGGCGGAATCGGCACTGCTGGAGCGCTTGCCCGATTCTATCAGACTTTTTGTTCGGACGAGATCTTTTCGCGCGAGATAATACGCCGGATTGCCACGATACAATGTGCAGGTAAAGATGAAGTTCTCCGAATCGATACCGCTTTCGGGATTGGCTTCATGAAAGATCCGGTGCTCGGGGAAAATAAAATTCGGAGGATTTTTGGTAGCTCGATGACCGGATTCGGTCAGCCCGGGTCTGGTGGCAGTCTCGGTTTCTGCGATCCCGAAAACGAGGTGGTCTTTGCGTACGTGATGAATCAGATGGAGCCAGGGGTCTTCCCGAATGCAAAGTCACTCAGACTCGTGGAACATTTTTATGACACTTGTGTATAAGCCCGGCTTCGCGTTCAGCGTAATCGGAGAGACGGAATGATTCCGATTGAACCGATCCTCATTCTATCGGACTTACACCTTGGCCACCGTGCCTCTCTGATCGAACATCCGGACCAGCTTGCCTCCCTTTTGCATGGTCCCGGTTCAGTGATTTTCAACGGTGATACGGCGGAAATGCGGAACAGTGAAGACCGCGTGGTGGGCCGAAAGCTGGCCGCCGATCTGGCTCGGGTCTGTCACCAGGCAGGCAGGAAAGCATTTTTCGTAAACGGCAATCATGATCCGACGGTCTCCAACACGAATCACTTGGATTTGGAGAGAGGCGCGATTCTGGTGACGCACGGTGATATCCTTTTTTTGGACCTTGCGCCCTGGAGTCGAGAAGCAAAGCATTACCGGCTGAAACACCGACAGATTCTGGCCGGCCTCGGTCCGGACGATTTTACCGATTTCGAAAAGCGGCTTTTGGCCATGAAACGGACCGCCATTGAACTGCAGATGATTGAGGAACCGCTGACCCGCGGACGCACGACCGGTTTTCAATTGTTCATCCGCCAGCTCTGGCCACCGTTCCGCCCGCTGATGATCATCAAAGCCTGGTGTGAAATCCCGGGGCGAGCGGCGAACATAGCTCGTGTTTTCCGGCCGCAGGCGCGTTTTGTCATCGTCGGACATACTCATTATCCGGGCGCTTGGAAAGTTGCATCAAGGGTGATCATCAATACTGGCAGTTTCGTGCCTTATTTCGGGGCTCGCGCGGTGATCCTCGAATCCGGCCGACTCGAATTGCGGCGAATTGATCGCTTCAACCGTAAATTCGTGCTTGGAAGGCGATTGGAAAGCTTCGCGATCGAGTGCCTCCGGCCAACGGAAGGTGTCTGAATCCGTAGCCTGCATGCCTCACAAATCCTTAGAGATTTGTGAGGCATGCAGGCTCAGGCAGCGGAATTCTCCGGCTACGCTGGAAAATTCCGCTGCTTTTGGAGAGAAGAGTTTAAAAACAGTTTGTTTCGATTCATTTATTTT
This sequence comes from Chthoniobacterales bacterium, assembly GCA_035939025.1. Lineage (GTDB taxonomy): Bacteria > Verrucomicrobiota > Verrucomicrobiia > Chthoniobacterales > JAFAMB01 > JAFAMB01. The sequence goes on from DASZGG010000085.1 coordinate 4,325, forward strand.
AAAACAGGCTCTAGACAGACGCGCAGCGTCTGTTTAAGAGCTTTCTAGTCCGCAATGAGTTCGTCGCTTCGGCTTTTGCGTGATTTTTGCGGGCTAGCCGGGTTCGCCGATCTGGCGGGTCTCGGCGACCGTACGCATTTGCTCGCGAGAGACCTCGATCAACTGCGCATACGTAGTCGAAGGACGGTCGCCCAAATGGTCTTCCGCCAGCCGGTCGCTGCCCTTGGCGTAGTTAATGGAATAGAGTCCGAATCTGGGTGTGAAGGATCCCCATTCATAGTTATCGAACAAAGACCAGTGCAGATAACCGATCAGAGGGATATCGGAGCGGACGATGTTCATTATCTCTTCGATATGCACTCGTAAAAAATGGCTGCGAGTCATCCGGTCCCGTCGCAGAGTATTCTTGTTATCGACCCTGCGCCGCAGGGCCATACCATTTTCGGCAATTAGAACCGGCCGATTTCCAAAATCTTTGCTGTAGTAATCGCAAAAAAAGCGCATACCGTCCGGCAAGACGCGCCAGTCCCACCATTTGCTGGTGACACTATTCATGAGCCAGCTTCGGAGTGACTTGTTTTTAAATTCGTGATCCCACCAGACCGGGTGACGAAACATGTGAGTCGCGAATGGGTCGTAGTAATCGAGCCCAATAAAATCGAAGGCCGACTTTCTTTCGGCCGCGTAGAGTTCTTCGACGAGAGGCGCAAAGCACTCCGGGATAAATGTTTTATAACCCAACCAGTTACTGATTCTCTTCAGGTAGTCTCCAAAGAAGTAAGGGATGTCCTTTTTCAGCGGAATCCTGGCAGCAGCGAACGCCGCTTCGAATTGATGAATCTTGTCAAAAACGTAGTCGCGAAGTTCGCCAACACGGATGCCGCGTTCCCGCACGGAGACGAGGTCGAGGAGAATCTTATCCGACCAATAAAGATCGCTACAGTAATTGTTTAACGTGACCATGGGCTCAGGCCAACCCTGCTCGGTGCAGATCCGATGGATCAAGTTGTAGGCGCGAATATGCGTGATCAGGATGTGGCGGTAAACCTCCAGCAGCGTGCGTAAGCCATGGGTCTTCTTTCCCCTGCCGGGAAATTGGGTGCCGAAGTAGGTGTTCAGGACAAGCATGTTCGGCTCATTGATCGTGATGTAGTATCGGATCGGCCGGAGACCGTGACGGTCGGTTAATGCCCGGTTCACATACAGAATCGTCTCGCGAACGTAGCGGCAGAAATGTTCGGTTATCTCCGGTCGGAGCCACGGGTCTGTTCCGAGCCAGGACGGATGCACAAAATGGTGGAGCGTCAGGATCGGCTCGAGGCCATTTTGACGGCAATCCACCAGCATCTCAACATAATGGTCCAATGCCTTGTGGTCGAACGGAGGAGGAGGACCTGCCTCGTCGATGTAGGTTGGCTGCACCCGGCTCCATTCTATCCCCAGACGGAACGCGTTGAGACCAAGGTCTCGACAACGCGCAAAATCCTCCGGATAACGATTCCAGAAGTCGGCACCCTGGCAGGATTCGGCTACTTCTCCCTTTCGCTCTGCGGCCGCCCAGTTGGTCTGGGGCTGACCGGGACCGTTGTAGTGACCCTCGGATTGATAGGCAGAAGTTGCGACGCCCCAAAAAAAATCGGTCATTGTTTATCGGGTTTTAGTGTCGCGCTCCTTACTTGCGGCAATCGTGATCGCTTCGGCCTCGTCGTCCGTCATTTCGAGAGCCGACACCTCATCGGCCACCAGCGTCCGGACAATCGTCCTAGCTGCGTCCGGCCGGCTCAGAGCAAAGGCTTTGCGCCGCATCTCCTCGACTCGGATTGGATCATCGAGCAGGGTATCGATTTTGTAAGGAATGGTCGTCATTTCATTGCATTTGACCGCGACGCCCTCTTCGAGCAGATGATCGCTGTTACGCTCTTCCTGACCCGGGATCGGGCTCACGATCACCATGGGCAGGCCGCATGCCAAGGCTTCGGCCGTGGTTAGCCCCCCCGGCTTTCCGATAAACAAATCAGAGATCTTCATCAGATCCGGCATGCGGGTGGTGTACCCAAAGACTTTAAAGTTTACGTTGTTTGGGCCCACTAACTGAAGAACGCGGTCTCGGGTTTCAGGACTTCGGCCGCAGACCACGATCGTCTGCGCCTTCGATCGAAGGTTCTTGAGGCGTTCGACGACGAACTCGGCCGGACCAGCACCAAGCGCCCCTGCTGACAGCAGCATGGTCGGACGCGTCGGGTGGAGTCCATACTCGAACCGCGTTGCAACTCGATCAATCGGAGTGGCGAACTCCGGATCAATCGGAATCCCGGAAACCGTGATCCTCTCCTTCGGCAAACCTAACTCTTCGAGGTGAACCTTCGTCTCCTCAATGGCCACAAAGTAGCGGTGAAATACCCGCGACAACCACATCGCATGAAAGTCCAGGTCGGTGACGACGATCGAAAGATGAGCGTCCAACAGACTCTTCGCAATCAGATGGGAAATTATGCCGGCGGGCATGAAATGTGTACAGACCGTGATGTGCGGGTTGAACTGCCGGATGAATTTAACCAGAGGCCCAGTGTTCAGCCGATCGAGCATCAAACGCATGCCGTCCGTTTTCCAGGGTTCATCGCTTTGTTTATACCACCAGCCGAGAAATTCTGGCGCGGTCTGGACGAGGCGCGCATAGAGCTTGGAGTAAAAATCCCGAAACACCTTGTTAGTGAAATCAAGCGCGTCACTGTGCACAACCTCACCCACCATTGGGTGCTCCTCGAACACCTTGGTTAATGCCTCGCCAGCGCGAACGTGCCCGGTTCCGGCGCTGGTTGAAATGATCAAAACTCGCTTTTTCATCGTTAGTTCTGGAAGCGAAATGTAGCAAAAACGGGGAAAAGGGGAAATTGGGCGTTCTTGTGAACGAACGAAAGGCAATTTTACGAAATCCGCATCACGATGCATTTACGATCATTTTCGACACCAGTGCGCGAAAAATTGAGCATACTCGAGACCGGAGAACGCGCGGCAGTTCGCGGTCGACAATAGGATGATCCGCGGTAGGGGTTAGAGTTAGTATGAATAAAGTGCGGGTATGGACCGGAACATCTTACCCATTGGGTGCGACATTTACCGGCGAGGGCGTTAATTTCGCTCTCTATTCGGAGAACGCCACGGGCGTCGATCTCTGTCTATTCGACCCCGAAACAGATCATGAAGGAGTTAGAGTCCGAATGACGGAGCGCACGGATCATGTGTGGCATGTGTTTATGCCGGACTTGCGGCCCGGGCAGATGTACGGCTACCGGGTGTACGGACCGTACGAGCCGGCGAACGGTAATCGATTCAATGCTTCGAAGGTATTAATCGACCCGTACGCCAAAGCGATTGCCGGGAAGATTCGATGGGGACCGGAGATGTTCGGATACCCGTTAGGTGATCCGATCGAGGATCTGAAGCGAGATTACCGGGATAACGCTGGGCATGTTCCCAAGTCTGTGGTAATTGACACAGCCTTTTCCTGGGGACGAGACCAACGACCACGAATTCCTTTTCATGAGTCAGTCATTTATGAGGTCCATGTCTCGGGTTTCAGCAAACTCTGGGATAAGGTTCCAGAGGAGATCCGTGGAACATATGCAGGTTTAGCCGCACCCGCTTCGATCAAATACTTCAAAGAGTTGGGCGTGACAGCGATAGAACTCCTGCCCGTGCACGAGCATGTGGATGACAGCATCCTGCTGGATCGTGGACTGACAAACTACTGGGGCTACAATACGATCGGGTATTTTGCCCCTGAGAGCAGCTATTCGAGCAAAGGGGTCGACGGCGGCCAGGTAACAGATTTCAAAGAGATGGTGCGGGAGCTGCACCGCGCGGGACTCGAGGTCATAATCGACGTCGTCTACAACCACACCGCCGAAGGAAATCACTTGGGTCCAACCCTGTCGTTCAAAGGGGTCGACAACGCGGCGTACTACCGTCTAGTGGCGAATGATCGGCGCTTTTACATGGATTACACGGGATGCGGCAATACACCGAACACCCAAAACGCCCGAGTGCTTCAACTCATTATGGATAGCCTTCGCTATTGGGCAACAGAGATGCACGTCGACGGATTTCGCTTCGATCTTGCGTCGGCGCTCGGTCGCGAAGAGCATTTTGTAACGCGAAACGCCGGTTTTTTCGACATCTTGTTGCAGGACCCAGTCTTGTCGCAATTGAAGCTCATCGCCGAGCCGTGGGATGTCGGTGAGGGGGGCTACATGGTCGGCAATTTCCCTGTCCCCTGGTCGGAATGGAACGGTAAATACAGGGATTGCGTTCGCCGCTACTGGAAGGGAGATGCAGATACCATGGCCGAGTTCGCCTACCGCCTGACCGGTAGCCCCGATCTTTACCAGCACCAAGGCAAGCGTCCCTACGCCAGCATCAACTTTGTTACCGCGCACGATGGATTTACTTTGAACGACCTGGTTTCTTACAATGATAAACACAACGAAGCGAACGGCGAAGATAATCGGGACGGCGATAATAATAACAACTCTTGGAATTGCGGCGCGGAAGGTCCGAGTGATGACCCCCAAGTGAATACGCTCCGTCGGCGGCAGCGTCGAAATTTCGTGGCTACGGTCGTACTCTCTCAAGGTGTGCCGATGCTCAATGCCGGGGACGAATTCGCCCGAACTCAGCAGGGAAACAACAACACCTATTGTCAGGATAACCCGCTCAACTGGTTCAATTGGAATTGGGATGATGACGCAAAGACTTTATTTGAGTTTACAAAAAAATTGGTTCGATTCCGAAAAGAGCACCCGGTGTTTCGACGGCCCAAGTATTTCATGGGGAGACGGATCCGCGGCTCAGACGTGAAAGATATCATGTGGTTCAATCCCAGCGGGGCCGAGATGAACGAACAGGATTGGAAGAATGGATTCGCAAAATGCCTCGGCATGCTGATCAGCGGATCATCCAGCGACGTGCGGGATTACAAAGGAGAATCGGTCCGGGATGATACCTTTCTGCTGCTTTGCAACGCTCACTACGAATCGCTGACTTTCATCCTTCCAGGTCGAGAAGATATCCGGTGGGAATTGGTTCTGGATACGAATAAGGAACGCGGCTTTGTTAAAGGGCAGAAGGCCATTCCAGCAGGTGACGAGGTAGAATTGGTCGACAGGAGTCTCTGCTTATTGAAACTTGTTGAAGGGGAGGAGAGCTTTGCGCGAGAAGCCTCCTGGACGACAAAGGCAGGTAAATCGCCTTCAAAGGTTCCAACGAAAACCACAGAAACGACGAACGATGGAAAATAGAGTCTTTGCTCAAGGCGCAGAACTGACAGGAAGAGGCGTTTCTTTTCGGACTTGGGCAACAGGAAAGAAAAATGTGTCCGTCGTTCTATTCGGCGAGAACGAGAGTATTCTGCGAGAACTCCAATTGGAGCGTGAAACGACTGGATATTACAGCACGACCGACTCTGCGTCTTCGGCCGGCACCCTCTATAAGTACCGGCTGGATGGTGGGGTTTTTCCCGATCTTGCATCTCGCTTTCAACCGCAGGGCGTCCATGGTCCGTCGGAGGTCGTCGATGGACGTTCGTTTCGCTGGACAGATTTGGGGTGGAAACCGCCTGAGCTAAGTGAACTGGTTATTTACGAGGCACATGTCGGGACCTTTACACCTGAAGGCACGTTCGAGGCGATCATCGCGCGATTGGACCATTTAAAAAAAATCGGCGTCAACGCGCTCGAGTTGATGCCGGTCGCGGACTTCGCCGGCGACCGTAATTGGGGTTACGACGGGGTGTCCATTTACGCGCCGTCTCGAGCCTACGGGAGACCGGATGGGCTTAGAACGCTGGTGAACGCCGCGCACGCAGCGGGCATCGCCATCATCCTGGATGTTGTCTACAACCATCTCGGGCCAGACGGAAACTACATGGGCGCTTATTCCGAGGACTACTTCAACTCTGCTCATCACACTCCATGGGGTGCTGCATTTAACTTGGACTCACCTGGCGCAGAGCCCGTCCGCCAACTTTTCACGGAAAATCCAATATATTGGGTTAGTGAATTTCACATCGACGGTTTCCGGCTAGATGCTACTCAGGCTATTCCGGATGATTCTCCGAAGCATCTAGTTCAAGAAATCGCCGAACGAGCCCAGGCGCTCGGCGCCTTTGTGATCTGTGAGGACCCGCGAAACGAGCGGAAGTTATTACTTCCCCGCACCGAAGGTGGATACGGTTGCGACGCGGTATGGGCCGATGATTTCCACCATGTGACGCGGGTACAAATGACGGGAGAGCGTGAGGGCTACATGGGTTACTTCAAGGGTACGATGGAGGAGTTGTTGAAGACCATGCGCGAAGGCTGGCTATTTACCGGCGAACTACAGAAAGACGGAATACCGCGCGGAACGCCTGGTCGAGACATCGAGCCGGAGCATTTCATTCACTGTATCTCAAATCATGACCAGATCGGGAACCGCGCCTACGGCGATCGTTTGAACAAAGTGGTAACGCCGGCTGCCTATCGAGCCGCATCCGCATTTCTTCTGACCGGACCCTACACACCGATGTTGTTCATGGGCCAGGAGTGGGCAGCCTCAAACCCCTTCCTCTATTTCACAGACCACCATGATGAGCTAGGAAAGGGGGTCACCGAAGGGCGCCGCAAAGAATTCGCTGATTTTTCGGATTTTCGAGATCCGGTAAGGCGTACGCTTATCCCTGATCCGCAGGCGTTAACGACATTCACGGATTCAAAATTGATCTGGGCACAACTCGGACAATCGCCTCACGCTGAAACACTCCGGCTTTATAGCGATTTTCTGCGGTTTCGTCGTGTCGAACTGAAGGATCGTCGTCGCAGCCGTTGGCGAGTAGACCAAGTTTCGCCCAGGGTTATCGCACTTCGCTATCGACGGCCTAAGGAAGGCGATATCCTGATCCTGGCCCAGTTGCTGGCGAATGAGACGATCCTCGAACTGGCTAGTGCGCTGGTTCGTCCTGCAAAAGGACGATCCTGGCGATTGGTTATCTCGTCCAACGAGCCAATCTATGGCGGAGAGCGGGCGGGCCTTTTTGATCCTGAAAAGAACCGATTCCTGCTGACCGGACCCGAGTTGATCGTTTTTTGTGAGCGCGACAAGAAAGATACGTGACACCGAAAGAATCCGGGATCAGAGGCTTTTGTAACTGAAAACAGCGAGAGGAGAAAAAAGTAAATGGCATCTCGACGCCGTGTACCAATTGCGACTTATCGGTTGCAATTCAACCGACATTTCACTTTCAAAGAC
>DASZGG010000086.1:0-3199 GCA_035939025.1 Chthoniobacterales bacterium
TGCCGCATCACGCTTGGTGTCGTCGGCCCACTTCGGGGCTACCCGGTCAAGCTGGAACTCGGCGTTTGCTAATGTAATTTGCGGGTCAAGGCCAGAGCCGGAAGCTGTCACCAAATCACCGGGAACATCCTGAAGATCGGCATTTGGATTTTCCTGACGCCACATATCGAAGAAATTCGACTGCACGTCTGAGCCGTCTTCAACCGGTTGAATGGAGCTTTGCGACTTACCGTCAGCTCCGGTCTGCGTGACAGCCGATGGAAACATTCCGGGATGCTCCGTAGAAAAGTTTTCGAAGAAAAGCACCGCCAGATCTGCCGCCTTGGGTTGAGGCGTACCTGGATTATCCTTGATCCATTTCGTGACCAAGTCCGGATGAGCCTTCGACCAGGCGTCTACATATGCGCTATGGGTTGGATCCGCATTAACCCAGGCTTGGGCTACTGCGTTGTGCATGTCGGCCCACTGCGCCACGAGGTGCGGGTTACCCTGAAACTTGTCCTGCTGAAACCAAGCCTCGATATCGGGAGCAACCAGCTGACCGGCTTTTGCTCCGCTCTTGTACTTAACAATTGGTCCGAGGACGGTCGCGACGCGGTTGCGCAACAGGTAGTTGGAGGCCGCATAGGTCGAGGAGGCCGAAGCGGACGCGTCGTACGAGGCAGCCGATGGCCGCGGTTGGAAGTATTCGTCCTTGGTAAACGGTTGAGCGATTAGCTTTGAACCAACAATTGAACCGTCTGGACCCTTGAGCAAACTACCGTTTGCTTGAAACGGGAAAAAGACTTTGCCGATCGCCCAAACCGCTAATGGATAGAGCACGGCGCAGATAATGATGGTTAAGCCCAACAGCAAGATGCTTTTTGATAGGTATCGAAACATATTTTTGCCTCAATAAATAGTTAGATCACTAAGCAACCAAATGGAAAGCAACCATGACGAGGTCTATCAACTTGATGCCTATAAAAGGAATAATCACGCCTCCCAATCCCCAGATAAGCAGATTTTTCCGCAAAAGCGCGTCCGCTCCCAAAGGCTTGTAGCTAACCCCTTTAAGCGCCACCGGGATAAGTAACGGAATGATTAGGGCGTTGAAGATAATCGCCGACAGGATAGCTGAAGTCGGCGAGTGCAGTTGCATGATATCAATTCTCTTCAGCCATGGCAAAGTGCCGGCGAACAGCGCCGGGATAATCGCAAAGTATTTCGCGACGTCATTGGCCACCGAGAAGGTCGTTAGAGCACCGCGCGTCATTAACAGTTGTTTGCCGATTTCGACGACTTCAATCAGCTTGGTGGGGTCGCTATCGAGATCCACCATGTTCGCTGCTTCTTTGGCGGCCTGCGTCCCAGCGTTCATCGCCAAAGCGACGTCGGCTTGTGCCAGGGCTGGGGCGTCATTCGTTCCGTCGCCCATCATCGCGACCAACTTTCCTTCGGCCTGCTCTTTGCGGATGTAAGCCAGCTTATCCTCAGGCTTGGCCTGCGCGAGGAAATCGTCCACTCCTGCCTTCTTGGCAATGGTTGCAGCGGTCAGCGGGTTATCTCCGGTGATCATAACGGTGCGCAGTCCCATTCTTCTGAGGCGCTCAAAGCGCTCGCTCATCGCTGGTTTCAGGACGTCCTCCAAGACGACGATCCCAACGATTTGAGAGTCTTCGGTAACTACGAGTGGTGTTGCGCCCTTTGAAGCAACACTTTGGACCAGCGAATCAAGCTCGGCGGGAACCTGCCCGTTCTCGTCCTGGACAAGTTTTACGATGGCGTCCGACGCACCTTTTCGAATCTTATGCCCGTTCGGGAGATTGATGCCACTCATCCGCGTTTGTGCTTTGAACGGTACGAACTCGGCACCATCCGCAAGGTTGAGCAGAGATGGGCCAACGGTCACGAACTCCTGCGCCTTGGTCTTGATGCTTTTACCTTCAGGGGTTTCATCCGCAGCGGATGCCAGCGACGCTAAACGGGCCACGTCCGCAGCTGAGTAGCGGCCAACGGGCAGAAACTCTGTAGCATGCCGGTTGCCCATGGTGATGGTTCCGGTTTTATCCAGTAAAACCACGTCGATATCTCCGGCGGTCTCGACCGCTTTGCCGCTCTTCGCCAGAATGTTGGCTTGCAGTGCCCGGTCCATGCCTGCGATTCCAATGGCGGCAAGCAAAGCGCCAATGGTGGTTGGGATCAGGCAGACCAAAAGGGCGATCAAAGTCGGAACATCTGTTCCCAGACTATGCAGCGGTTGCTGAAGGCCGAGATAACTCATCATGTATTGCTCGGCATTCAGTGCCATGGGCCAGAGTGGAATCACGACGATCAAGAAAATTAACGTGAATGCACTCAGTACCAGGGTAAGTGCGATTTCGTTCGGAGTCCGCTGACGGATCGCTCCCTCAACGAGCGCAATCATCCGGTCCAGAAAGGTCTCGCCGGAGCCGGATGTAATCCGAACAACAATCCGGTCTGACACCACGAGAGTGCCCCCGGTAACTCCGGATCGGTCGCCCCCTGCCTCGCGTATAACGGGTGCGGACTCACCGGTGATAGCGGATTCATCTATGGAAGCGATGCCTTGGATGATCTCCCCGTCACTAGGTATGATCTGTCCGGCTTGCACCACAACCCGGTCCCCAGTTTTCAAAACTGTCGACGCAACTTCCTCAATTCTATCTCCGCTCGTCAACCGGTGGGCGATCGTGTCCCGACGGGTCTTCTTCAGTGAATCGGCCTGAGCCTTTCCGCGCGCCTCGGCTAAACCGGTCGCGAAGTTTGCGAAAAGGACCGTCAGAAAGAGCCACGCATCAAGCGCGACAAAATAGCCAGTTGACACCTGGCTTTCCGATTTTCCTAACATTGCCTGGATGAGATACGCAAGGGTTAGGAAGGCCCCTACTTCCACCACGAACATCACTGGATTTTTCCACTGAATGTCGGGGCGCAACATCACGAAGGCCTGCCTCAAGGCCGGTCCGACGGTTCCGGGGGTTAGCAGCCGCGTTGAGTGCGGGCGTTTTGGCGGTTTCGCAAACTCGCGTGAAGCCTGGATTGGTTCTATTACTGTAGCCATCTCAATTTTTCTTTCTAAGGATTTGTTGTGGGTTTAGCCACCGAATGGAATCGGACCGAAATGTTCCGCGAGTGGCCCAAGCGCGGCTACCGGTAGAAAGAGCAGTGCGCCAATAATCAGAATCGTTCCGCAGAG
>DASZGG010000087.1:0-4741 GCA_035939025.1 Chthoniobacterales bacterium
ACTCGAAGCGACAGTGATCGGGATCGAGCCGTCTCCGGACATGCGGGCGGTTGCCGCGCGTTTGCAGGCAATCGATCGAGGCCAAAGCAATATTTCATTCATAGAAGGCACTTCGACCAACACAGGATTGGCGAATGCCTGTGCCGATGTGGTGACGGTTTCGCAGGCACTCCACTGGATGGAACCTGAACCGACGTTTTTGGAGATTTCACGCATTCTGCGCGCGCGAGGCGTATTCGCGGCCATCGACTGCGATTGGCCGCCCACTATTCATCCTGATCTGGAGCAGGCATTTAACGGATGCATGACTCGAGCCGAAATTGCAGAGGCAGAATACGGCGTTTCAAAAGGCGTTCGTCGTTGGAGCAAAGATCAACACCTGTCTCGTATCCAAGGCAGCGGCCTGTTCGGCTTCACTAAAGAAATCTTCTGCCACAGCGTTGAAAATGGAGACGCGCAGCGTCTGGTCGGTCTGGTTAAAAGCCAGGGCACGGTTGCGTCACTTCTTAAACACGGCCTGAGCGAGGAAGAAATTGGAATTTCCGACCTTCGTCGAACAGCCGAGCGGATTTTGGGTGATCGCACACTCTCTTGGTTCTGGAGCTACCGGATCCAAATCGGGGTTAAGTAAATCGGACGCAGTCGAATGCAGGCGTAATCTTCTGGCTGGCAGAGCCACGCAACGTGGTTCACAATGGGTAACGGTTGCGCAACATCATGGCTGAGTTTTTCGACATTGTTATCGTGGGGGGCGGGCCAGCAGGCAGCACTGCTGGAACTTTGCTGGCAAAACACGGCTGGAATGTTGCGATTTTCGAAAAGGAAAAGTTTCCTCGTTTCAAAATTGGAGAATCGCTCTTACCCGGCAGCCTCTGCACCTTCGAGCGGATGGGAGTCAAGGCCAAAATCGATCAAGCCGATGTCATCGTGAAATACGGCGGTAAGATCGTTTCCGCCTGTGGCACTCGGAGCAACCGCTTTCTCTTCAGTGACGTCTTTCGGTGCAAATATCCGACCGCATACCAAGTCGAGCGTTCTACGTTCGACAAGATTCTACTGGATCACGCTGCCGAAAGCGGGTGCCGTGTGTCACAAGGTACCCAGGTGACCGATGTGGCATTTGACGAAGACGGTGTAACGGTCCGCACCGTGGAGAATGTATTTCGCGCGAGATATCTAATCGATTGCTCCGGCCGGAACAGTCTGATCGGCTCGCGTTTCAAGTTGCGCGAGAATTATGCTCATCTTCGGAAGTTTTCGCTCTATGCTCACTTTGAGGACGTCGATCGTGAGCCGGGGATCGACGGTACACTTACCAAGATGGTTCGCGGAAAGGATCGATGGATTTGGATAATCCCTATCACGGCGAAAAAGACCAGCATTGGGGTTGTACTCGACGCGCAAACATTCAAGCGAATGAAAATGGAGCCGGAAGACGCTTACACCCGGATCCTTCAGGAGAATCCCAAAGTAACCGAGCAGATGTCGCGGGCGCGACGTGTGACCGAAGTCCACGCTACCGGAGATTTCTCTTTTCGGAACAAACGCTTTACAGGCGAGCGTTGGGTACTCGCTGGGGATGCGGCCGGATTCATAGATCCGGTGTGGAGCAGTGGCGTTTTCATCGCGGTTCTTTCCGGGGAGAAAGCCGCCGATATGCTCGACCGGACCTTACGCCAGCCACAGCGCCGTGCCGCCGAATTTGCTCGTTATGAGCGCCAACTTGGTCGCGTCCTGGACCTGTACTTAAAGTTCGTAACCGCGTGGTATACCCAAGAGTTTGGCGAGGTGTTCTTTCACCCAAGGGAATTTTTCCAACTTGTACCGGCCGTAAATTCGGTGCTGGCAGGCAGCGAGCAGCACATGCCGGAAGTCCGTTGGCGCCTATGGGTTTTTGACTTCCTGGTGTTTTTGCAAAAGCGGTTTGCCCTGATTGCGCCACGGATGAACCTCCAGCCCAAATAGCAAGTGATCGAGCGAGAACAACATGAACAGGGTTCTCCCCTTTACGACGTGGTGGTTGTCGGCGGCTCGCTTTCTGGCGCAGCAACGGCCACGTTGCTCCTGCGAAAAAACCCGGGATTAAAGGTCCTGATTGTCGAAAAATCGACGCATTTCACGCGTCGCGTTGGTGAGGCGACCGTGGAGGTTAGTGCATTTTTTCTCGGACGGATCTTGGGAATGACGCAGCACCTCAATGAGTCGCACCTTGTGAAGCAGGGGATGCGATTTTGGTTTGCTAACGATGAAGTAGAATCACTCGATCAGGCGAGCGAGCTCGGTGGCCGATACCAGGTTCGCCTTCCGTCCTATCAACTGGATCGGGCGGTATTCGACGAGGAAGTTCTCCGTCGCGCGTGCGCTGCCGGCGCCAGGTTGCTTCGTCCTGCCAGCGTTACAAAAGTGCACCTTTCGCTGGGCGGGGAGCAGACAATAACGCTTCGCAACGGGGAAGCATTGGAAACGGTTCGGGGGCGCTGGGTGGTCGACGCCTCGGGTGTTGCCGCACTGCTTGCGCGACAGCAGGATTGGTGGCGATTGAATAGCGCTCATCCTATCTCCGCAGCATGGGGACGCTGGAAAGGGGTGAAAGATTGGGATGGGTACGAACTTGCCCAGAAATACCCGGAATGGGCTGCTCTGCCGTACGGGATTCGCGGCACCGCCACAAATCATGTCGTCGGAAATGGGTGGTGGAGTTGGTGGATTCCTTTGAAAGGCGGAGACGTGAGTGTAGGGGTCGTTTTCGACCAACGCTTCGTTCAGTGGCCACGGGACGGTGGAACACTGGGCGACCGGCTGAAAAACTTTCTGATGCAACACCCGGTTGCCCGCGAAATGCTTGCCGACGCAAGCTTGATCGAGGGCGACGTGCACTGGCGCAAGGACCTGGCGTACTTTAGCACGAAGTTCGCCGGGGACGGCTTTGTGCTGGTAGGTGATGCTGCTGCGTTCATGGATCCGTTCTACAGCCCAGGTATGGATTGGATTTCATTTACTGCTACCAGCGCGGCGGAACTTATCAGCGCCCAGCGACGTGGCGAGACGCTTGCCGCCCAGATCGAGCATTACAACAGCGCTTTCTCCATGAGCTATCACAGGTGGTTTCAGGCCGTTTACCAAGACAAGTACGAATACATGGGTGAGTTCGACCTGATGAGACTTGCCTTCTTGTTGGATCTCGGTCTGTATTATCTGGGCGTTGTTTCGCAACCGTTCAAGATGGGAATCAAGGGGTTGCAATCTCCACCGTTTTCCGACCCTCGCTCGCGCGTCGTTTTCAGACTGATGCGCACCTACAACCGCCGCTTCGCCCAGATCGCGCGCCGGCGCCGGCGGTTAGGCCTGCTTGGAAGATCGAATCGTGCCCAACGTTTTCTTGCCAACGGCTTCACATTGAGCAAGGGCGATATTCGACTCATTTTCAAGATGGTTTTCCAGTGGGCCTTGCTTGAACTAAAGGAAGGGTGGCGTAGTTGGTGGCGACCGAGGGAGGATAAAGCGCGTGGGAGAACCGTTGCTGTGCGAGAACTCGGCGAGACAGTTGGCCAATCGAGCCGTCGCTGAGGGGACGTTACACCAGACGTGAAAAATACACGCTCTGGTTTTGGAAGTGATTATGCCCAAACTCAACCCGAAGTCGGATACTGAATCGCGCGGCGCTGGACCACTACCCGATCCGCCGGAGCTTCCCGAAGAAGCAGTATTATTACGGATTTTTATTGGCGAGGATGATCGTCAAAAGCATTTGCCGCTTTACGAAGCGATCGTTTTGAAAGCACGAGAGCTGCAATTGGCAGGTGCCACAGTGCTTCGAGGTCTTCTCGGTTTCGGGAGGTCTAGTCATATGCATACTGCGAAGATCCTCCGACTTTCGACGGATCTGCCAATGGTTATCGAGATCGTCGATACGCAGGAAAAGATCGATGCTTTCCTTCCTCATTTGGAGCCAATGATGAGCGGTGGCTTGGTCACGCTCGAGCGAGTGCAGGTGATACACTATCAACACGAGCCTCTTCGAAAATCCGCACACCGTTGAACGGTCTCTCTAAACCCAAACCCCGAATTTGAGGAATCGTCCTCGTGCTCGTCGTCGTCCTCGAGAATCCCGATCATTTCGCAATCAGATTGTGTGCAGTCCGATTCGGCTACCTTTCTGGGGGGAATTTTTCGACAGATCTGGACCTGGTCCAAGAGGTTGGCCGACTGATCGACGGATTGATCCGGTCGCTCTCCGCTCCAGCCACCAGCCACTAGCCGCTAGCCACTCTCCCGATTAGTTGCAGAACGTCGGTCTCTTTGCGGTCACGGAATCCCAATGCACCGAGGACGAGCACGACGACGAGGACGAGGACGTGCGGAAGAAAAATCGGCCGATGATTGAATTTCAGTTGTGCGGTGCCGGCTATTCGAATAGGTAAGTGTCAGGCAATGGAGTTTGCCTCCCCGCAAATGGGGAAACCGCCTGACCATATTCAGGGCTAATGACTCCTGTTGGCGCAGCAAATGCGTGGACAGGAGTTTTATTATGCTCAGTTACATCTGGGTCAGCGTGAGAGGTGCACTAAGTAGATTTAGCTTTTCTGAACGGGGAAACGAGATCGTATCGTTTTGATGAGAAGGTACTTTTTGGTGGCAATCGGTGGAGGGATTGGTAGTCTGATGCGCTTTGGGATAACACAATGGATGTCTTCTATGCCGGTGTGGACCCCGCTTTCGATTCTGATCATTAACGTAAGCG
>DASZGG010000088.1:0-3582 GCA_035939025.1 Chthoniobacterales bacterium
CCGCTTGCCCCCCGCTGACCCCGGTTGACAATTGCCGGCCTCTGATTAACCTTCCCGACTCCCGATGCTCCTGGATTTACTCACATGAAAAGAACCTATCAACCTTCGAAACGCACCCGGAAGCGCCAGTTTGGTTTTCGGGCCCGGATGAAAACAAAGAGTGGAAGAGCGATTCTGACCCGGCGGCGTCAGCGAGGTCGGAAACGTCTAATTCCCGTGGGCGTGGAATTGCAATACGCACGTCATACTCAGGCTTAGAGATTATGGTCCGCCCTGGGCGGATACGGTTTAAGTTTCCCCGGTCGTCCCGGTTAAGTCGTGCTTGTGAGTTCAACTTGGTCAAAGCGTCAGGCAAATCCTGGACTGGAAAGCATCTGGTGCTAGCAACTTTGGCGCGGGACACAGACGCGCCGTCCAGAATCGGTATCGTGACCACACGACGTCTGGGCAATGCGGTCACACGGAACCAGGTTCGAAGAAGAATCCGCGAAATATTCAGGCTGAACCACCATCATATCCGAAGCGGCTTCTGGCTCGTCACGATCGCCCGGTTTTCCTCAGCGCTTGCCCCTTACGACGAGCTCGAACGAGACTGGTTGCGGCTGGCTGAGCGCGCCTCTATTTTAGCGCTTGGCTCACATGGCTCGAATCCTGCGGATTTTACTTAAAGTGTACAAGGTTACGTTATCACCTTTCCTGGCGGCGCTGACGGGCGGTCCCGGAACTGGTTGTCGATTCAGACCAACTTGTTCAGAGTATTTTATAGAGGCCGTCGAAGTGCATGGCTGGATAGCCGGAAGCTGGATGGGCATCAAACGAATTTTCCGTTGCCACCCCTGGAGCACTTCTGGGTACGACCCAGTTCCGGCCAGGCAACCGAAGTGTAAAAAAGTCTATTGATCGGATCGAAGAATGGATCGCACAGCTTGGATAGCAATCGCAATCGCCACGATCGGCTTGGTCGCATCGATGTATTGGCAGCAACGCCAAATGGTTGAAGCGAGGGCAAGATACCTGCAGCAACAGGCAGCCTTGGCTGCGCAAGCCACTCCGCCACCTCAACCCGCTCCGACGCCGGCCTCAGCAACTCCATCTTACCCAACGACTCAATCGCCGGTTGCGGACCAATCGCACCAGGACGTGCCCGAGAAAGACGAGACGCTGAAGAGCGCGGTCTCCGAACTCCATTTTTCGAATAACAGGGGAGGTCTTGCGACGGTCGATCTCCTCAACCACAGAGCAGAAGGCGGTCAACTGGTGCAGCTCAATACAGACCGCACACCGGCGATCGGCGCAATCACTCAGAATCCGAATAGCTGGCTGGATGGCGGTTACGATCTCTCGACCGATTCCGCCGCAGGAACGGCGACGCTTAAGCGCACGATTGCAGACGGTCTTGAGATTACGAAAGTCTACACGCTCTCAAAGCAGGCCGGCCTAAAAGACGATTACCAGATCAAGCTGGCGATTACTTTCAAGAATAATGGTTCCAGCACTTTCGAAACACCTGGTTTTTTCGTGAGTACCGGGACTGCCGAACCAATTCACCGCTCCGATCGGATTTTCGCGACTCAGTTTGATTGGTACCGGGACGGTAAATTTAATTCAATCGCCGTAAATTATTTTGATCCAGCCAAGATTCTCGGGTTGTTCCAAACGAGTGGACCAAGGGATGTGTACTCTGCTACCGCGGATAAGATCCTCTGGGCGGCGGTAAGCAACCAGTATTTCGCGACAATTCTCGCTCCGCAGGACAGCGACGGTACGCAGGTCTGGGCCACTCCCGTGAATTTCCCGACCAACGACGGTGAGCCGCCGATCAGGGCTATCCAGGGCGCAATGGAGATTCCAGCCTTCAGCTTGCCTTCCGGAGAAGCCAAGACTGTCGCTTTCAACATCTATGCGGGGCCAAAAGAGTTCAATCGTTTGGCCAAACTCCCGAACGATCAGGCCGACATCATGAATTTCGGCTGGGCGAAATGGATAAGCGAACTCTTGCTGACCGTGATGAACGCGCTGCATGTATGGGTGAGGAGCTATGCACTTGCCATCATCATCATGACAATCATCATCCGGTCACTGCTATGGCCTCTCCAGAACGCGGCGACAAAGTCGATGCGCAAGATGGCGAAACTTTCGCCGATCATGAACGAGCTTCGCGAGAAGTACAAAGACGACCCCCAGCGCATGAACCAGGAGACAATGAAGCTATACAAGGAGTATGGCGTCAATCCGTTCGGCGGTTGCCTGCCAATGCTCGTCCAGATCCCAATCTTTTTCGGCTTCTACGGCATGCTCGACAAAGCCATCGAGCTTCGAAACAGCTCATTCCTGTGGGTTCATGATTTATCGCAGCCTGATACGGTTTTCCACATCGGCGGCATCCCGATCAATGTACTTCCGCTGGTGATGGCGGCGACACAGTTGTGGCAGATGAGTATTACCCCAAAGACCGGTGACCCTGCCCAGCAGCGGATGTTTCTTTTCATGCCTCTGATTTTCCTCTTCATCTGCTATAACTATGCATCAGGATTGGCGTTATACTGGACGGTTCAAAATCTCTTTTTCGTCACCCAGATGTATCTGACAAAAAATCAGGCGGATGCCCCGCTCGTCAGGGTTCCGAAGAGTCCTCAAGTTGCCAAGCGAAAGAGTTATCGCTAAATCGTAATTATTTACCCCCCCGGAAAAAATGGAAGCCAAGGAGATATTGGATACGATGCTCGGCCACCTCGGCTTCGTGGCAGACATCCAGGAAGTCGAGACTGAGAATGGGCGTCAACTCCAGGTGTTTACGGCGGAAAGCGACGCACTGATCGGTCACGAAGGTGAGACGCTCGAAGATTTGCAGTTTCTTCTCAACCGGATTCTTCAAGCGGAGGATCGGAGCGCGCGCCGAGTTCAGGTCGACATCGGTCATTGGCGAGCGATGCGGGACGACAAGCTGCGACAACGTGTGCGGCAGATTGCCGAGACCGTCCGGATCTCCGGCCGTCCGGTTAAGCTCGATCCGATGAACTCTTACGATCGGCGGATTGTTCACAACACGTTGAAAGATGATCCAGAAGTGATGAGCTTCAGTCCAAGCGACGACGCGCGTATTAAACGCATTACGATTCAGAGAAGGCGCCATTAACCCAAATTCCGAATTTGAAACCGCTGTGAAATCTGCGGTTACCTCTTTTTTGGGTTTACCCTGGTTTTTCAATCGCGGCGATCGTCGCCAGCACCTGCTCGCTGATCTTTTGATAGGCTTCGCGGTTTTTGGTACCGAGATCTTCTTGATTGAATCGGATCGGCCGGCCAACCACGACTGTGACCGGATATGGCGTGATTTTTCCTCCTTTTGGCCACGCTTGAAAGGAACCAAAAATCCGCATCGGGACCACTGGGGCCAGAGTCTTGGCAATTATCATGCCGATCCCAGGTCGAGCCTGCTGAATTTCGCCGGTCAAGGACCGGGTTCCTTCCGGGAAAATGACTGTTCGATGCCCCTGTTTGAGCAGGTTGATGACCGTCCGGACGGCCGTAAGATCTCCTTTCGAGAGATCCACCGGCAGCGCGTTAACCCGGGAAAGGATT
>DASZGG010000089.1:0-2667 GCA_035939025.1 Chthoniobacterales bacterium
CAGCGGAGAGGTTGACCGCTATTATTTCAGGAGCCTGTACTTCCGCGAACCGAATCACATCCTTTTTGAACTTGCGACCGATGGCCCGGGATTCGCAGTCGACGAAAATGTTTCTGATCTTGGAAAAAACCTTGCGCTGCCACCGTTCTTGGAAGGGCGGAGGGCCGAGATCGAAGCCAACCTCGAAGAGATTTAAACCAAAAATCAAAGATAAGAGGACCTCAAACATTCCATAATCGTCCTCGTCCTCGTTCTCGTCCTCGACCTCCGCCGTTGGGGCCACTAGTCGCTGGGGTCGCGATTCCGCCGTGGAGGCAAAGGCTGGAGCCTTCGCTTACATCCCGCGCCAACACACGGGGGGTGACGCTTTTCGGTGAGGCGAAGCGGGGACTGCTAGGCCGGCCGAGGGTTCCCGATCTTTGATATTTCCGCTCCGACCTAAGAGAAATCGAGGACGAGGACGAGCTCGAGGACGAGGACGATTGGGGGAACTCAAGCCTCCGCACCTCATAAACCGCAGATTTCGCAGATTTGAGGAGTAGGGCAGACGGTTTCTGCCATCTACAATTTTGTTTCGGATGAATCCTTGCGTCAGATAACGCTAACCTCCTCGGCCTCAGTCATCTGTGGAATCTGTGAAATCTGCGATTACCTCTTATCTTCGGTTTTTGGGTTTACCTGAAGAGGTGGTCAGGAGCGCGCTGGGAGGTCTGCCAATAACCTTCTTAAAGAGCCGTGAGAAGTGAAATTCATCACAAAAGCCAAGCATCGCTGCCGTCTCCTTTACAGAGAGCCTCCGATTCAGCAGGAGCTTACACGCTCTCTGCATTAAGTATCGTTGCCTGTACTGGAGCGGAGAAACGCCGTATCTGGACTTGAACTTCTTTCGGAAGGTCTCATAGGAGAGTCCTAGTTGCTTCGCGATCGCCGGAAGCTGGTCGCCGTGTTCGGTTTCGAGCGCCGTTGTAGCCTCGATCAACCAGGACTCCGTCGGGAGCGGCTCCTGAAGCATCCGGAGATCGGCAAGAATGCCCTGCAGGGTGGCGAGCGAACCTGCCGCCTGGAGCGGCGTTACTACCGGTTGCTTGCAGACTGATTTGAGTCGCTCGAGCCATAGTTCGATCGGCTGCAGCTGTTGTACCGGACGTCGATCGTCGAGAAGCCTTCCCTGCCTCCAAAGATCGAAGATCGACCCGTCGAACACGACAAAGAATTCGTCCCAATATTCGCCTTTCCCAGGACCGTACTCATGGCCTAAATCTGGATAAACCCAGATCAGGTCGCCGGCTCGCACAGCCCGGGCGTAACCGTTCGCATCGCGATAATGACCAGACCCCGCCAATAAGTAAACGAGAGCATAGCTCCCATAAATGCGAAGCCGACCACGACCAGTACCAAGGCTATTCTTTAGGAAAGCAGCTAGACGGATTGTCCCCAGCGGCGACGTAGCAGGCTTGGCGAGTACAAATTCGTAAAGATTGTGGAGCCGCACCCTTCCAAAGTACCAAATCACACATGTGTTTTGCCAATCATTCCATTCCGCCCATTAATTGGGAGCCTAGAGTGATGTTGTGTCAGTCACCAATCTGGTTGTCCCGAAGTCTGCAGGGTTGACTCTCGAGCTTGGCGAGCATGCCTTTGGATCTCTCAAAAGCTCGGCCGACAACATAGGCAAGCCAAAGATGCTGCTTGGGCGCATGTTGGAGGACGGCTATCTGTATCTCCCGGGTTTTCTCGACCGGCACGAAGTATTGCGGGCACGAGACTCGATCACAAATCGGCTCGCTGCAGAAGGCCTACTGCATCCGGATTACCCAGCCGTCGAAGGTGTGGCTAAACCCAAGCAGCGAACCGCTTTCCGGCCAGATTTGGCGTTCGGAAACCGCGCGATCGAAAGCCTAATCTACGGCCCGAAGGTCATCGAGTTTTACCGGGAACTACTTGGGGGTCCAATACGTCACTATGATTTCACCTGGTTCAGACCGGTTGGCCCGGGCAAGGGCACTCCTCCGCATTGCGACCTCGTCTACATGGGGCGCGGTACCAAACAGGTCTTTACGATGTGGGTGCCGTACGGCGACATTTCACTTGAACTTGGCGGATTGATGATTCTGGAAAATTCTCACAAGAAATCGGACCCGCTTCGCAATTATCTGCGGCGTGACGTGGACAGTTATTGTCTCAACCGTCCAGGAGCGGAAGAAGCCGGGACCAAGGAACGGAGTGTCTGGGACGGCTGTTTAGCGAAAAACCCAGTTGCGATACGTCAAAAGCTAGGCGGCCGGTGGTTAACAGCCGAGTTCCACGTAGGCGACGTTGTTACCTTTGGGATGACAGTCGTTCACGCCAGCCTTGATAATCAGACTGATCGCATCCGTTTTTCTTCCGATTCGCGCTACCAACTTGCATCCGAAGCAATTGATGACCGATGGATTGGTCCAAAGCCAGCTGGTCACTCCAGCGCAGGAAAGCGCGGCCGGGTTTGCTGAATAATTGAGGCCTTCTGAACAGGTCTTTGCAGTAGCTGACGGGCGTGCATCACTCCCAGTGCACCACCATTTTGAAAAATGCGTCTTACCGGAAAGAAGACATCTAGTAAGCGCGGTGCGAAATCTCAGTGACGGAATAAGTCACCCACCGCCAAGGCGAGATAACTTCACTGAACCA
>DASZGG010000090.1:0-3490 GCA_035939025.1 Chthoniobacterales bacterium
ACCTTGCTCGGATCTGTCGCTCCGCTCGGCAGAAGGTAGATTTCGCCATCGTAACCGAAGCAAAGTCGCCGGCTTGGTCGATAGACAAAAACCGAATCGGATTTTTTTCAAAGTGGGTGATTTGCTCCGCTGCAGCCTTTCCGGCGTCCACCAATGGTAGCTTCCAGACGTTAAACGATCCGCTTTGCTCCCCAAGGTAAAAAAAGGAATTTTCATCTGGCGCCCAAATCGGGTTTCGATGTTCGCCGGCATCGCTGGTTAACTTCGTATGATTGCCCGTGCGCGTATTAAAGAACCAGATATCGTGGGCCAAAGAGGAGGTGTTATGTTTGCGCCATAGGTTTTCATAACTTTTATCGTCCTCGTATAATAGACGCTGCCCACCTCGATCGAATTGGGCGTTGAGCGCAGGCGTCGTAAGAATCATTTCCGGTTCATGTCCTTCTTCGGTAGATACCTTATAAAATTCCGGTAAAGATAATGTTGGGATTACCTCAGGGATTAGCGCGCCCATCGGAAGCTGAGAACTTTTTGCGGATTGCATCCGATGCGCACTGAACAGGACATACTTTCCGTCCGGGGTGAACCCGCTCGGTATTTCGTCGGTTGAATAAGAAGTCAAGCGTCGGTCAGGACCTCCTTCGACGCTGATCAGGAAGACGTTGTAATGCCCGTATCGGTCGGAAGCATAGGCTATCAATTTGCCGTCAGGTGACCAGACAGGGCGGGTATCGTGCGCGGGTCCTGTAGTGAGCGACTGTGCGCTTCCACCCGCGGAAGGAACTATAAAAAGGTGGCCTTCAAAGCTGAATGCTATGCTCTTCCCGTCCGGGGAGATAGTCGGGTAGCGCAACCACAGCGGTGCGGACGGCGGTCCTAACATTTCGGCTTGGAGATGATGGGAAAAAAAGATTCCAGCGGCCAACCCTGCGACCGCGAGAAGTCGACGCTTCATGTTGCCGATCATGGAAACGCAGTAGAGATTGTCAAATTTATTTCAGGCGAAGCCAGTGCGCCCTCTCCCAAATCCCTTGGGCTCCGTTGGGCGATCGATGGGAAGATCAGAAGTCCGAAGACGCCGTAACAATTCCCGTGTATCATTTGAATCAGCAGCGCGACAATTGGAGGGGAGTCGCTTGCGACTCCCAGAGGCGCTGCAAGCAACGCCCTGCTAACAAAGACGGGCGCTTCCGATATAAGTGAGACAGCGAACAAGCACCGACAGCTAACTTCGCCGTAGATCTCGAATTTGAAACCGCAGATTCTATAGATTAGAGGAGAATGGCGGACGATCTCTGTCGCGGTCAGTCCGGATGATTCCTCCGGGATAGGTTCGGATGGCGTAACACTAACGGCTGACAACATCAACATCAGGATTGCAGAAAGATGTCCATTTCCCTAGTTTGGTGCGGATGGCTTGTTTTCGCACAATCTGTTTGGCATTCTCGGTCTTCTTTTTCGAAGCTTGCTCCGTGACGGAGCAAACGCCCGGCGACGTCGGCCAAAAATTCGAAGAAGGAATAAAGGGAAACGGTCAAATTGTGCCCAATGATAAGGATCAGTCGCAAACGGGTCCCTCCAACGACTCGCCAGTGACCAAGCCTGCGGGTGCACCGCAGCCCTAGAGTTCCACGCTTCTTTCAAGCAGTGAGTTGCTTTGCCGGTGCAGGCAGGGCGCTATGCAATACCATTTACAGCTGTGCGCTGTAGACCCTGAACATTGTGTACCAGGAAAAACCTATCAGGATCAGGCCGTAAAATCGGTAAAGCCAGGCCGCCAAAACATCGCGTGAACGAAGAGGCGGGAAGATCGCCAAGAATCCATGAAGAATATTGGCGGTTTGGTTCGGAAAGAGTGAGAGACAGCTTCCGAGCGAGAGGAAGTTGAGAGTGAACAGGCTGTCGAACAAGAGCCCTTGAAGTGCGGATTGAAACATGGATGTACATAAAGATAAACACCAGGAAATAAAATTTGATTATTATCGATATTTACTTGAGAAATACTTAAGTAAATGGTCCTGAAGAACCTTGATCTTGATACACTCCGTACTCTGGTGACTGCGTACGATCTGGGTGGATACGGTCGGGCGGCGGAGCGGCTCGGGCGGACTCCGTCGGCAGTTAGTCTGCAGATGAAGCGGCTGCAACAGGACGTGGGTTCGATACTTTTTCGTAAGGATGGAAGAAACCTTGCTCTTACTGAGATCGGCGAGATCGTCCTGCGGTACGGTCGCCGTATTCTGGAGCTGAATGATGAAATGCTTGATACGGCTCGGGGCGCATCGCTTGTCGGCACGGTTCGGCTTGGGTTCGCTCAAGATTTTGCCGAAACTGTTCTGCCGCAGGCTTTGTCCCGCTTCACCGAGCTCTATCCGCTTGTTCAAATCGACGCCCGAATTGATCGGAACGCTGCGCTGGTAAATGCGATCGAGAACGGTCAACTCGACTTAGCCCTGGCTCTTGGCTACACCGATCGACCCACGGCTAATAAGCTTGGCGAACTTCCGATGGTTTGGATCGCGGGCGACAAATTCATTCGGCGCACGGAGCAAGCGCTGCCGCTGGTCGTGTGTGAGGCGCCATGTCTGTTCTGGCAGCGGGCGCTGGAGGTGTTAGATCAAGCCGACATTGGGTGGCGGATCGCGCTCATCAGTCCTAGCTTGGCTGGGCTGTGGGCTGCGGCGCGCGCCGGATTGGGACTGACGGTTCGAGGGAACGTTGGTCTTCCTTTAAACTTGGTGGCGAGTGCGACGCTTTTCGGTCTGCCAAAGCTAGGATCAAAGGACATCGGTCTCCTTCCGGTCAGGGAATCCCAATGCACTGAGGACGAGCACGACGACGAGGACGAGGACGATTCCAAATTTCGGAAATTGGGTTAATTCCTCAGCGAGAAGCAAGGGACAGGTCAGAATGGCGCAACAGAAGAAAGCGAGAGAATTTACACCGGAATGGAGCGCGGTCACGAGGAGCGGCGGAGCGCTTCCTCGATTTCTTTGACGGTCATGCCGTCGGTTTGATCGTACGGCTCGTAATACTCGTCATGGTACCGCTGAAAGGCGAGCAGCTCGTTTCCGTAGCCCTTCCGGATCACTGCGATATCAATGCGGCGCTCCATCCTGGTTTTTAGACTCGGAATGCGCTCGCAAAACCAAGAAAGCAAAGTCTCGAGGAACGGGCCGTGTCGGCGATCCTCTTCAGCGTGGCAAAGCTCGTGAGCAAGGACCCCAGTCACCATGCCGTACCCCATCCGCGCGGCATCCTCTCGACTAACCTCCAAATGAATTTCGCTGTCCTCAATCCATACGGCCATCACGAAATCATCGGTATCGATAATCTTGAGCTTTAACGTCAACCCACGCAAGGCGGGAAATGAGCTCGAGATCATCGTTTTGGCTAGTGCAATAAGGTTAGCCTTCTTCATCGCTTCTCGACTGTTGATTACTGTCGGCTTGAGGTTTCCGGCGTTCCTGTTTCAGCAGATGGCTGGGAA
>DASZGG010000091.1:0-7186 GCA_035939025.1 Chthoniobacterales bacterium
CCGCCCACCGCATCCTGAAACCGGAGAGCACACGGATCGCAAGCACAAACTATCCGAGCATTCGACATTTCCAGCAGGTGGCGATGAATAGACGCGAGCCCTGCGCTACAAAGCTCGCATCGCTCTTCGATCGGTGCGGGCCGGCGGAAACGTCGCAAGGTCGCTAACACCGTCCTTGCTCGATCATCGGTTGTCGGAACCGGATCAGGAAGAGTCTTCCGCTTCATTTCCTCGCTCACGAATCCAAGTTCGCGCCTGGAACGAGACCAGGCAATAAAGTTTCTTCATAATGAAGGGAGCGCCGCGGCGTGATAGCGCTCCCGCGCGATCCGGTCTCCAACGGGCGGGTGAGGTGTCCTTCGGAGTAGGCGTCCCACGTATGTGCCTTATCAGGCAAGAGAAGGAGAAAGGCTCGCACGGAGGCCACGGGGGTCGCGGAGTATTTGGGAGGGGTAGGACCTTTTTGCTCTCCGTGAATGAAATCGGCACCAAACGATTGATCAATGGCTAAGAAAATCCTCCGTGTCCTCCGTGACCTCCGTGCGAGACTCTCTTGTGCCTTTACATTTCGCGGTTCACTTTTTATGGATACGCGACCCCGGATCGCACGGGAGCGCGTCCCACCAGCAAAGGCGGATTCCCCGTCCCTTTTGGTGTGCGGCGCCGGATCATTAGCAGCGATTGTCTCCGAGCATATGCTACAAGCTAGTGTACCGTCGCGCTTATGCGAGACGGCATACCAGGATGAGTGATTTCTTCCAACATGGCCTGATCAGTACCTTACATCGACTCGTTGATGGACCTATTATTGACCTCAACAAGCCGCTGCCGGCTCTTCAATCGACCGTTCTTGTTCTACCGTGCCATCATGCCGAGATCTCAACTCCGGCACTGAATGGCATCGTGGAAAAACTGAACGAATCAGAATTCTTGTCTCAGGTGGTAGTCTCGATGAATGGGATTTCCAAGCACCGGATCAATGATGTGGAACTGTTCTGGTCACAATTGAAGATACCCCATGTAATCTTGCTCAATGATTGTCCCGATCTCCTGCAGCAACTCGAAAGGCGGAAATTGCGCCTCGATCCCGGCAAAGGACTTAATCTTTGGCTCGCGTTTGGCTGGCTCGCAGCAAATCGGTCATCCGGAACCGTCGTGGTCCACGATTGTGATATCGAGAACTACAGTTTGGACCTCCCGCTGACACTCGCGCTCCCTGTCGCACGGCTCGGCTACGATTACTGCAAAGGCTATTATAGCCGAGTCGGAGAACAGCTTTTCGGCCGGGTCACGAGGCTTTTCATGATTCCTTTAATCCGATCTCTGATTCGAGTGCTCGGACACACGCCTATGCTCGATTTCATCGATAGCTTTCGGTATCCGCTTTCCGGTGAATATTCGATGAGCTTCGATACAGCGATGAACTTGCCTGTCGAAAACGGTTGGGCCATCGAGCTTGGGATGCTCTGCGAATTGCACCGACAGCTCGATCCGGAAGCCATCTGCCAGGTTGACCTCGCGATTCTTTATGACCACAAGCATCAAAGCTTGGATCCCGCACAGCCAGGGAAAGGTCTTTTGCGCATGGCGTCGGAAATCGCCGGATCGCTTCTGACCCATCTGGAGCGCGAAGGATTTTTATTCGATGCCAGGACCTTGGAGAGCGTCCTGCGGACCTACCAGACGGTTTCCAACGACTTTGTCAGACGTTATCAGCATGTTGCGAACCTCAACGCCATCTCATTTGATTCATCCCGGGAGAGCGCCGCTGTCAGGGCGTTCTACGAAATCCTGAGAAGAGTTTCTTCCAACTTTCTCGATGGCCGGAAAGCGCAGAGCCTGCCGCCGTGGCGCCGAATGCTGAAATCGGGATGGGTACCCGACTTCAGCATCATCGTCCATTAAACCACGTAAGCGAAAGCTCCAGCTTTTGCCGTCTGTCTTGAAGAGGCGGCAAAATGAAGAGGCAAAAGCTGGAGCTTTCGCTTACGTAGCCGGAGAACTCTGCTGCCTGAGCCTGCATCGCTCACGATCTCTAAGGATTTGCGAGCGACGTAGGCTAGCCGAAATATTCTAAGATCACGGACGAATACCAGCTCGAGGACGATTCTGGTTGTAACTCCGGTATGAACTCCACGTTTGGTTTCAACTCTGGGCCATCCGGCAAGGGAGGAAACGGGGGTATCGCAGGGCCAAACTTCGGACCCGGCCCTAGACGATCCGGTATGTCTGGACTGTCCGGCATCCCCGGACGGGGCGGCATCAGCATCTCCGGTTCTGCAGTTTCGTCCGGGGGCAAATTCAAGCCATCAAGATGCTTTCGTAGCTTGTCCGGATCATTTCCGTCGATCATTACCCCATCTCTTCTGATGATCACGAACCGATGATCTCCTCCAGGCGGCCCGACCAAGACGCGCAACGCAACTCGCCGCAAATCAGGGTCAGGGTCCTCCTTCGCCGTCGCGATTAGGAAATCTCTCGCGGGCTTCGATTCGATTCGCGCCAAACCGCACAAACAACTTTCTTTGATGGGTTGTTCATTAGCGGATCGATAGATCGCTATAAATTGATCAACCGCTCCTGCATCCGCATTTTCGGCCAACTGATCCAACGCTGCCAGCCGCACCGGCAGCGATTGATTTCGGGCTGCAAACTCGCTTAATTTTTCACGAATTCTTGGATCCGCGGACCGCCGGTGACTTAAGGTGCGCAAGATAAAGACTTTCGTCCGATCCTCTTTACTGTCGTCCAGCAATTGAAGAAGAGCTTCCGTCGCTTGATCGTTATCTATTTTCACCAACGATGCGACCGCTTCCTCGCGAACCCGAGGATCACTGTCGTTGAGCGTGGAATTTTTTAGCAGAGCGATGATTTCAGGGTCAGCTGCCTCCTTTTTGTCGACTTGCCCGTGGCAAAGCGAATTGTCCGTGGTTTCAGGCGAGGAGGGGCTGGCTTCGGGCGAAGGCTTGGCATCTTGGGCCTGCACATTCGATGTCCACGTCACCGCAGGCAGCCAGCAAATTCCTGCAACCGACGTTCCCAACAGCCCGAGGCCGGCCAAGGTTGTCGTGACCCAGCTCGGCTTCAACTTTCGGTCGCATTTTGTGTCGAGGATACGCGCGACGCGCCGGTAGAGTTGACGGCCGGTGCGGCTAACCCCGGAGGCCAGTGCGAGTGATCCACGGCTGGTTACGGCGAGGCGCGTGAGCAGTTGCGCGTAACTTTTCGCGTGTCTGGACTCAGCCACGACCCAATCATCGCAAACGATCTCGCGAACGAGCCGTAACTCGTTTCCGACCAGCCATAGGAAGGGATTGAATGGATTGAAAGCAATGAAGACCCTCTGAAAAAAGTTTGTCCAATCATCGTATCGTTCCAGATGCGCTATTTCGTGGCGCAACACACGATGCCAGTCATCTTCAGAAAGTTGAGCAGCTAGCGTCGAAGGCAGAAGAACCTTGGGAGCCCATAGCCCGACCGCCATCGGAGCATGCACAAGCGCCGACTCGGCAAGCTGAATCCGCCGGCGGCTGGTCAGGTTTTCTGGCAGCGAGAGAATCCGCACCCGACAGTGCAGGATCCAAAGTGAATTGAGCGCGAGAAGCAGTCGTACGAGTAACACACAAGCCAGACCGGCCCACACTGCAGCGACCAGAACGGGCCAGTTGATGGCCTGCATCCAACTGGACGCCAAGGGATTGCCGGGTCCCGACCCCCCGAGAAGCGTCTCCTGAATCTGACCGTCGAAAATTGATGGTTCCGGCGGGCTGGGTGCTTCTGCCGCGACCTTTGACGGTCGCGGACCTGGCGCGTCCATTTCCCCCCGGGTCGGCTGCAGGCAGGTAAGGATCGGCGCAACCGTCAACACGACGAACACAAAGGACAGGACTCGATGAGAGGTCGCCGCGCTCCCACGTCGCTGGCTAAGGAATAATGGCCTGACAACCAGAAATACGGAATAGATTGCGGCTGAAAGTATCAGCCCGTTGACCAGATGCTCCGCAAGGGCGCGTGAGATCGGCGCGATGAATTCAAATAGCCAGTTCACGGTTCCTCTCCCTGGTTGATCAGCCTCTGAATACGCTCTAAATCCTCAGGATCCATCTGGTCGGTCTCCAACAAATTCATCACGAGCAACTCCGGCGAATTATTGAAGAAGCGGCTGAGAATATGATTCACGGCCTTTTTTTGTGCCTGACTTCGGTTGACGACGGGGTGATAGACGTAAGCCTGCCCCTCCTTGGTATGCCTGACGTAGCCTTTTTGTTCGAGGATTCGCAGCGTCGTCAAGACAGTGCTGTAGCTGAGGCCCAACCGTTCAGGCAGGGCTTCAACCACCTCGGCTACGGTTGCGGAACCGCGTTGCCAGAGGACTTCCATCGGGCGCAGCTCAGCATCGGTTAGAGTTGGTGATTGTTTGCGAGCCATATCTATTAAGGAATTAGTAGACGAATATCAATTCGGGCGCGGAAGTCAATTAATTCTTTAGTAGCTAGCCTGCTCCGCTCAGAAGAAATCAAGCACTCGAGTACTCAAGAACTCAAGAAGAACCAAAAGTCTCGCGTCGAGGTCCGCATTCTTTCATTCTTGAGTCCTTGAGTCCTTGAGTTGTTGAGTCCTTCATTTTGCGAGGCTGCCCTGAGTAAGCGAAGGCGCCGGCCTTTGACCGTTCTTGATGAGGAGGCAAAATGAAGAGGCAAAAGCTGGAGCTTTCGCTTACAGTTAACGAGCGGATATGCTTCGATTTACGAAAATGAACGGCGCCGGGAACGATTTCATCCTCATCGATAATCGGGGCGGTGCTTATAAATTTTCGCCGCAACAAATAGCCTTTTTGTGTGACCGCCATCGAGGTGTCGGCGCGGACGGCCTGCTTCTCGCCGAGAGCCCCACAGGCCAGGCAGATTTTCGGATGCGATATTTCAATAGCGACGGCGGGGAAGCGGAAATGTGTGGTAACGGTGCTCGGTGCTTCGCGCGCTTTCTTGATAAGATCGCGGGTCCTTACCCTGAAGTCTCTTTCGAGACCATGGCGGGAGTAATTCAAGCTGCGTTTGAAGGAGAGCTCGTGAGACTTGCGATGAGTCGACCGCATCACATGGTATTAAGCCGGACTCTGGACATTGGTGGCTCAAAACGCCTATGCCATTCGGTCAACACGGGGGTACCGCATGTCGTTACATTTGTGGACGATCTCGAATCGACGCCAGTCCAGAAATGGGGAGGACAAATTCGGTATCATCAGGCATTTCAGCCTGACGGGACAAACGCCAATTTTGTCAAGGAACTCGAACCCGGAAAAATAGCCATTCGAACCTACGAGCGTGGAGTAGAAGCCGAGACGTTGGCGTGCGGCACGGGCGTGACTGCGGCGGGCCTCATCTACGCTGCGTTGAGCGACGCAACATCTCCGGTTCATATTCTGGTGCGAGGCGGAGATTGGCTGGAAGTGGGTTTTGAAAAGGTCGAAAACAGCTTCGAGCATGTCACACTGAAGGGTCCGGCTGACTTCGCATTCGAAGGTTCCATCGAAATTATTTAATCCCTCCAAACTTATGTTTACCGGCACCTACACAGCGATCGTCACGCCGTTCAAAAATGGGCAAGTCGATGAAAAAGCTTTTCGTAATTTGATTCAGTTCCAGATCGAAAACGGAGTTGATGGGATCGTTCCGACAGGTACCACTGGAGAGGCAGCCACGCTGGATTACGATGAACACCTGCGCGTGGTCGAACTCGCGATTGAGGAAGCGCATGGCCGTTGCAAGATCATCGCGGGCACCGGCTCTAATTCGACCCGTGAAGCGGTGGAACTCACCAAAAGAGTTGAAAAATTGGGCGTCGATGCGGCTCTCCTGGCAAGTCCTTATTATAACAAACCGACTCAGGAAGGCGTCTATAGGCATTACCGGGCGA
Organism: Chthoniobacterales bacterium; assembly: GCA_035939025.1. Classification (GTDB taxonomy): domain Bacteria; phylum Verrucomicrobiota; class Verrucomicrobiia; order Chthoniobacterales; family JAFAMB01; genus JAFAMB01. The sequence continues at coordinate 5,917 of DASZGG010000091.1, forward strand.
TCGCCGAATCGACAGCGCTTAAGTTGATGCTGTACAATGTCCCGGGTCGCACAGCAGGTGAAATTGGCGTTGAAACCTGCGCGAGGCTGGCGAGAGACTGTAAGAGCATTGTCTCGATAAAGGAGGCGGGTGGTTCGCCGGAACGGGTCTCTGCACTGAGGAATCTCCTTCCTCCCGAGTTCACCATTCTTTCCGGAGACGACGTCTTGACTTTACCATTTATGGCGGTTGGCGCCGTCGGAGTGGTCAGCGTGGCTTCCAACGTCATTCCGAAGCAGATGACGGAGCTGGTGAACGCCTTCCTCGCCGGCCGGTCCGCCGACTCGCTGAAAGTGCACTCGCGCTATTATCAACTCTTTAAAGATCTCTTTATCGAATCCAATCCGATCCCCGTGAAAGCCGCGCTTTTTTTAATGGGAATGATCGAAAACGAGTTTCGTTTGCCGCTTTGTGAAATAGGAAAAGCGAACCAGGAGAAACTCCACCGGACTCTTAGCTCGCTGAAACTCGTATGATCAGGGTGCACGTGCACGGAGCGAGCGGACGCTTAGGTCAGGCGATCGTTCGAATGGCGACGGACACCGATGGATACGTAGTTTCCAAGTCCGGGCGGAAAGATGACCTTTCGTCACCGATAGCAGAATGCGATGTGGCAATTGACGTAAGTCAGCCGGAAGGCTCGGTCGCGATTGCCGCTTGCTGTGCTGCAAATGGAAAACCTTTGGTCATCGGAACGACTGGCCATTCGGCCGTTCAGCTTCAAAGCTTGAGAGATGGTGCGGCGCGGGTCGCGACGTTGCTTGCCCCAAATTTTAGCGTCGGAGTAAACCTGCTTTTCTGGCTTACGGAAAAAGCGGGCGCTATTCTCGGCACGGAGTTCGATGCGGAAATTGTCGAGCTGCACCACCGTCTGAAAAAAGACTCACCGAGCGGAACAGCGAAGCGGCTTGGCGAAATCATCGCGAAGACGAGGGCCATCGAATACGAACAGGCAGCTCGCCACGGACGCCACGGTTTCGTTGGTGAGCGCACCAGGAACGAGATCGGGCTGCATGCCGTTCGTGCCGGAGATATCGTTGGCGAACACACTGTCTATTTTGCCGGAACCGGCGAACGCATCGAACTCACGCACCGTGCATCGGGGCGGGATACTTTCGCAAAAGGCGCCCTCCGAGCTGCAACCTGGCTGATCGGCAAGCCCGCAGGTTGGTACGACATGCAGGATGTGTTGGGGCTGAAGGAAGTGGCTAGTGGCTAGTGGCTAGTGGCT
>DASZGG010000092.1:0-4002 GCA_035939025.1 Chthoniobacterales bacterium
GCCGGCAAAGGCATCTAGCGGTGAAGCAATCGCAAGGAAGATAGTCCCTAGTCCGGCAGCGAACGAAAGCAGCCGCCAGACTGGAAAGCGATGAGGGACCCGAAACTGCATGCGGATCCAACCACGCAGATAAAAAATGAACAAGAGAAGGACCGCAACCGCAGGGCCGATCGGTATCGACCATGAACTGAGGACCGCGTTTGCCGGATCGTCCATCGGAACTAGGCAGTTTTGAGTTTGGAGTTTGGAGTTTTGGGTTTTGAGTGCTCGTTGCCATCGCTACCCAAAACTCAAAACTCCAAACTCAAAACTTTATTCCCCCTTATCCCCCAGTCTGCGGCTGTTTCGCCGGCTCGCCCGCTGAGACGCGTTCAGCCTTTCCGGCTTGGGTCTTTTCCGGCATTGACGGGATCTGAGCAGGACTGGTGTTGGGCGGCCTGAGAGAGACGAGATAGGTGACCAACGCCTTTACCTCTTGCTGAGAAAGGTTGTTTCCGTAAGCCGGCATGTTACCCCCGCCCTGGATCACTTGCCGAATCAACTCGGGCTCATTCATCCGCGTGCCGACGGCCGAAAGATCCGGCCCACGGTGTCCCCCTGTGCCACCGATGGCGTGACAGTTACGGCACTGCTTGTTTTGAAGAAGCAGCGCCCCCTGCAACTCCAGCGGTGTGCGAGCCTTGATAAACTCCGGCTTTGTCGGAATTCCGCTCCAGGCTTCCATGTGCGGAGACCACGGACCGGTCAGCCCGGCGTAAGTCAACAGGCCGAGTCCAAGATAGGTTAACAGGACCACCAAGATCGATACCGGTCGCCGGCTGAAATGCTTCTCACCTTGATTCGCGTAAAAGGGCAGTCCGAAAAGCAGAACAGTGGCGATCGCAGGGAGCAAAAAAAACAGGATCCACTCCGTGTTGTGTGGCGCCAGAGCAGCGGCCGCAAACAACCAGAGGAACGGATAATCAGGACTGGCGTCAGAGATTCTAATGGCCGGATCCGCCGGAATGCCCGGCCCTTTCGGCCCCACGAAGATTGCCAGCCCTACCATTACCAGCAGAAGCACTCCATTGGCGACGATATCTTTGTCGATCCCGTTCGGGATGAACGGAAACCCTTCCTTGTGGACGGTTTCCTCATAGGTCTGATCGTAGGTCTTCCGATTTACTTGAATGCCCGGCTTCGGATACTCGTTGATTCCCTTTAGCAACACGAGCCGGAGGTGCAAGCTCACCAGGGCCAGGATACTCCCCGGAAGTACGAAAACGTGGAGGGCGAAGAAGCGAGAGAGCGTATCGGTCCCGATGATTGGACCGCCCAAAAGTAGATTGACGAGTTGAGCTCCAACGAGCGGTACTCTACCCATTACTGCCGCACCGATTCCGATTCCCCAATACGCGTCGGAGTCAAATCGCATCACCTGACCGGTAAAGGCGATACCGAGCGTCAGGACCAGCAGCACGACACCGGAAATCCAGGTTAATTCTCTGGGATATTTGTAGGCGCCCCAGAGGAAAACCTGCGTCATGTGTAAGAACATGACTATTACCATGCAATTAGATCCCCAATAGTGCAGGGCGCGCAGGAACCAGCCGAGTGTCCAGTGATAGTTCAGGAATTCCAGGCTCCGATACGCTTCGCTCGCGGAGGGTGTATAAACCAAAGACAACAGGATCCCGGTGATAATCTGGATCGAGAAGCATAGGAGCGTCATACTCCCGAAAACATAAAACCAGCTTGCGCTGCTTTTCGGGATCGGGTGACCGCCGGTCGCTTTCCAGATCTTTACGATATGAAGCCGGCGCTCCACCCACATCGCGATATTGACCAAGGCGCTGGTGATCGGCTTATCCTTCTCACTCATAGTTTTTAGACCGGATTTGCCAGGGTGGGCAGCACGCCGGCCTTGACCTTCAGTTCGCCCTTCTCGACCTTGTGCTCATAGACATATAAGCCCCTCGGAGGTGGGCCCGCAGCGTATCCACCGTCCGCATAAAAGGCTCCTCCGTGACACGGACACATGAAAAGCTGCGATTCGTTGAACCACCGCACGGGGCACCCTAAATGGGTGCAATTCGCCGCAAAGACTTTGAACTGATCTCCTTGACCCCGGCTTACCCAGCACGTTTCCCTGGAGGTCTGACCGTCCTCTTCGCGGCGGTGTGGATTTTCGAATACCGCCCGCCGCATCCCGTTCTCAGGAAAATTTGACGTTGGTCCGAGAGAGAACCAAACTGGGGGAGCCTTCTTGATCAGACTGGAGAAAATGAATCCAATGATCGGAATTCCGATCATGAACCCTGCGATCGCGTTAATCAAAATGCCGATCTGGAGCAAAAAGTCGCGCCGCGTCGAATGGTTCTTTGCCTCCGGACTGAGTGGAGGGTGACTTTCAGATTCGTTCGGTGTCATTACTGGTTTGTGGGTGAAGGTTGCGCGACGGCCGTAGCGTCTGTCGCTTGTGCCGGTTGTCCCGAGGCTGTTCCCTCGCGTCGCGACGCGAGCCAGGCCACGACATCGGAAATCTCCTCTGCACTCATCGGTTTCCCAGGCACATAATCCCTGAAACCGGGCATTCCGAGATCGGGCCGTCCGATGATCACGATCGTCCGTAGATACTGGTCGCTTACCAAGCTGAGAAATGTCGGGTCTACGACCGATCCTGCCTTCCCTTGAACGCCAGCACCTTCGGAACCATGGCAGTTAGCACAATCCTGCGCAAAAATCGCCTCTCCACGCTCCGCATCCCCCAAGGCTGCGCTATACGGGGGAAGGTTGTCGTTCGGGACTTCGCGGCCCTTCGCCCAGTTGTAGATCCCCTCCACCAGCACGTTGATCTGGTCCTCGGTAAGGAGGCCGCCCACTTTGCTCGAGTAGCCCGGCATGCTCGTTCTGGGAATTCCCTCGGCTACAATCTTCCTTAGTGTTTCTTTGGGAATAATCGCGAGGTAGGGCGGGTTATTCATTGAAATTGAAGCCCCGAGAGTTTGCCCGTTGCTGTGGCAAGCCAGGCAATTCGTTTGGTAAAGATCCGCGAAATCCATGTTCGCTTCCGGAGGTTTCCAACGATCCGCCTCCTTTGGTTTGCCGGGCAAGCGGCCACAGCCACTAAGTGCTGCCAAGCTGACAAAAAGAAGACACCGGTATAACGCGCGTCGCTGCATGTGGCTGTTCGTTTAGTCTTCCGTACGTTCTCCCATAGCGTGCATCCCCATTCTTTGGCCCACCGGCCAGGCTTGCATGGTTTCCACTTTCTGGGACTTAAACACCACAAAGCCTCCTACCAATCCGAAAGCGACCTGGCAGATCACGAACCAACCCCAGTCAACGCGAGCCGCGAGCGCAGGGTTAATCAGATCAAATATCGGATAAATCAAAGCGGTCCAGATAAGCGGAGTCATTATTCCGCCAAAGAGCCATTCTAAGCGCGCTGGTAGCATCGGCAAAAGGACGGTGTAAAGCAATCCGACGAGGATTGAGAAGGTGATATGGCTTAAAATGGCGACGGTCAGACCGGCCGCGTTAAATTGCCGCAGAGTTTCAAGATTGGCGGTTGCCAGAGATGGGACTCCCGCTGCGGCCAGGAGGTTAATGGGATACCAGATACTGTGCTGAACTACCAGTCCGTAAAGCACTGCCAAAACCGCCATCGCCGCACCGCCTGCGAGGCCGCCAACTATTCCCGCTGAGTACCGATGGACCTCCACCGGGATACGGACTCGGTGACTCGATTCGCCGTATTTTAAATGGCCAATTTGGCGCTTAGAGACTTTCACAGGGGCCGGACGACGATCTGCCTCGGCCAACGGGTAGATCGTGTGAGTTGGCGTTGGGAAGACGCTCCTGAACCAACCCACGGCTGCAATCAGGCCGATAATGAACCCGACCAGGGTCACCACCAGCGTCGTAACTAAACCTGCAGCCATGAGAGTAATCCCGAAAGCGCACATCAACGGCCAGGTGGTCGGTGTTGGCAAGTGGACGCCTTCTTGCGAGGAGTGTTCG
>DASZGG010000093.1:0-2395 GCA_035939025.1 Chthoniobacterales bacterium
GGCGACCGGGATCGTTCGGAGCGGCGTAGTTGACGTACCCGTAAATGAGTGGACAGCAAGCGATCCGGTTTGTTCGCGACATTATCTCAAGAATGCCGATCGGGTTCAGCTCGAGGGCACCGGGTTCCATCCATTGAAAGAGGCACGACATGAGCTCCAGCGCGGCGACTCCTACTTCACGGGAGACCAGAGCTCGCCGGCTAAACGGCGGTTCTCCATGAGCAACGCAGATGGAAAATAAACCCAACAGCGCGTGCGGACCGGCAAGCGACAAACCGATTGAAAAACGCTCTGCGAACGTACGCAGGTCAGGCCAGGTGCGAGGCGGTTCTTCACCGCCTAAAAGATCCGGGCGATAGGCCATTACTTGCGTAGCCGCGTCAAGCGGCAAGGCCCAGTGCTTACCGGCATAACAATAGCTTGCAAAAGCCGGACCAATCGATTTCTCACGCACCGTTCGGAACTCATCTTCCGGCAACCATTCTTCAAGGGGAGACAGACAATCAAATCCGGCAGCCTCGCCAACATGCGGATGATCGAAAACAACCAAGTCGTATGACGCACAAAGCTCCTCGATTCTTGCCGATTCGAAACACTCGAGCGGTTGTTTATCCCAGTGGACTCGCACGCCCCTCTCCCTCCAGATCTTTGCCGATTCCTCGAGGGCACGGTATCCGCGTGGATGGTTCCAGGTGATGCCTCGATATTCAAACATAACTCAATTAGAACAGTGTCTCACCCACGCGGCCCGCGCGGATGAATTCGTCGATCTGATCATCCCGGAACCCCGCCTCCTTCAGAACCTCACGACTATGCTCGCCGGCTAACGGCGCTCCACGGTTCACCGCGGACGGCGTCTTGGAAAACTTAATTGGAAAACCTGGAGTCTTCACGCGGCCTTCTGTTGGGTGTTCATACTCGACGAACGTTCCGTTGTGGTTTACCTGCGGATCAGCGACCAGCTCCGCGTAGCTGTAGACGGGACCGACCCAGATGTCGGCTTTCGTAAAGGCTTCCAGCCATTCCGCAGTCGTACGTTTCTTCAGCTGCTCGCGGGTCCTGGCAAATATTTCGTCGCGCTTTGTCCAGGAATCGACCTCGTCGTCGAGCTCAAGAAAAGACGATTCCCCGATGACTTCGCCCAGTTTTCTAAGCGGGGGGAATGCAACGATGATGTAGTTGTCCTTGGTTTCGAAAACACCATACGGAGCACGAATGTAAACGTGAGCGTGCGGCTCGTTAGATCGGTCTTGCGGCTTGTGGCCAACGGTGAATACAGAGAGCTCCTGCATCTGGATTGTGGCAATCGCATCCAGCATGTTGACTTCTACCAACTGACCTTCGCCGGTGCGTTCCCGATGGAGCAAGGCGCCTAGAGCGCCTTCGAACGCTACGTATGCCGTCACCGCATCGACAAGGTATTGTCCGGCGGGTGCCGGCGGATCGCTCGCCCTCCCGGCCGAAAGCATTGCCCCGCTCATTCCCTGCAGGACCAAGTCTTGTCCGGGTCTATTCACGTAAGGCCCGCTCGGTCCATAGCCGGAGATTGAGATGTAGATCAGTCGCGGATTGATCTTCTCAAGATTTTTGTAATCGACGCCCAGTCTTTCGGCAACTCCAGGTCGATAATTTTGCAGGAAAACATCGGCGCTTTTGACCAGCTCAAAGAGAATGTTCTTGCCGTCCGCAGATTTCAAATCGAGGGCAAGAGAACGTTTGTTCCGGTTCAGTGAGAGGAAAGACACGTTGATCCGTTTCCCCTGCGCGCCACCGGCGGAAGTACGCCTCTGCCACTCGCCTCCGACGGGTTCTATTTTGACCACATCTGCTCCCAAATCACCCAGTCGCTGAGCCGCGAACGGCCCCGCCATGGCAATGGAACAGTCCAACACACGAATGCCAGTGAGAATACCCATCGATTTTTTCGAAGAACTAGCCTGCATCGCTCACAAAACCTTAGAGACCTGAGAAGTCAGGAGTTTGCAGAATGGGGTGGCGGCTTTGTATCTTTTCCTGCCACGGGCATTTGCATCCTGAACTCCTGAACTCCTGACTTCGCGGCCTATTGCATCACCCAGCCTCCATCCACGTTTAAGAGTTGTCCGGTAATGAAGCTGGCGTAGTCCGAAGCAAAAAAAAGCATCGCATTCGCAATGTCTTCGGGACTACCTCTACGTTTGAGCGATTGATGATCAAGCACGAACCGATTGTACTCAGCCGGTTCTGGATGGATCTTTTCAGCATCAGTTGGGATCGCACCAACGGCAATCGCATTGACGGTAATCCCGGCAAATCCGAATTCCCTCGCCCAGGCCCGAGTCAGCCCCACCAGTGCAGCTTTTGACGCCACGTATGGAAACAGATTTGGCCAACCGCCGAAAAAGGTGATGCTCGC
>DASZGG010000094.1:0-7587 GCA_035939025.1 Chthoniobacterales bacterium
GCTACACCTTGACTCTTTCGATACGCGCCCCGAGCTCTTCGAGCTTTTCGTCGATCATCTCGTACCCGCGATCGATGTGGTAAACGCGACTAATTTCCGTCGTCCCGTCGGCCAACAATCCTGCAAGAATCAATGCCGCCGATGCCCGAAGATCGCTTGCCATAACCGGCGCACCGCTCAAGTTATCTACGCCGCGAATATTAGCTGTAGCGCCATCCAGGTCGATTGCTGCACCCATTCGTTTTAATTCGGAAACGTGCATGAAACGTTGGGGAAAAATACTTTCCGTTACCGAACTCTCCCCAGCAGCGGTCGAGAGGAGAGCGCACATTTGAGCTTGCATATCCGTCGGGAAACCCGGATACGGCTGGGTCCTCAGATCCAAAGGTTTGAGACTTCCATTTGCGTGAATCGTCAGTGAACCGTTATTTCCGCCGACACGAAATCCGCAAGCCACGAGCGCATCGGTCACCGCGTTCAAGTGGTCCGATTTGACCCGGTTGACGGTGACTTCCCTGCCTGCAATGGCACCGGCGATGAGAAATGTCCCTGCCTCAATCCGGTCCGGGATGACCTCGTGTTCTGCGCCGTGCAATTCTTTCACGCCCTCTATCACAATTCGCGAACTACCAGCCCCTTGGATATTCGCACCCATCTTGTTGAGAAAATTGGCGAGATCAACAACCTCCGGCTCGCGCGCGGCATCTTCGATGATCGTCGTGCCATCGGCTAGAACCGCAGCCATAACGACGTTGTCCGTGCCCAGAACGGTCGTACCGAACTTGCCCTTCAGCGAAATCGTCGCTCCGTGAAGCGATGGAGCAAAAACTTTGACATTACCGCCGTGGACACGCACGGCGGCGCCCAGCGCCTCAAAGCCCCGAAGATGCAGGTCGATCGGGCGGTCTCCAATCACGCAGCCACCCGGCAACGAAACGGTTGCTTCCTTTTCTCGTCCAAGGAGGGGTCCCAATACACAAATCGACGCGCGCATCTTCCGGACAATTTCATAAGGAGCCACGCTGTTGACCTGCTCGGCTTTCACCGTCACGGTACCACTGGCCCGCTCCACATCCGCTCCCAAGTGCGCTAGAATCTGGAGCATATAATGCACATCGCTCAGGTCAGGCACGCGCTGGATTACACAAGGATCCTTCGTCAGCAGAGTAGCGGCCAGAATCGGCAAGGCCGAGTTCTTCGACCCGCTGATCTTGACCGTTCCCGCCAAAGGATGGCCCCCATGAACGACGATTTTATCCATACCTTGCGATGAGAATCCGCTCGACTCCTTGGTAATCTTTCATAATGGAGATGTCCCGGTAGTTTTGGCGAGCCAAAAAGTTCCGCATCCTTTCCGCCTGACCCTGCCCGAGCTCAAGAGCAACCAGACCGTTTGACGCTATTTTGCCAGGAATCGATTCAATTAGTCTTTTGATAATTGTCAATCCATCTTCTCCCCCGTCGAGAGCGAGGGTGGGATCGAATTGCACCTCACGCTGCAATCCTGGAATATCTGCGGTGGGGATGTACGGAAGATTCGCCACTATCAAATGAAAAGGGCCATCAACCCGATCGAGCAGATCCGAACGGCAGAACGCGATTCGATCTGGCACTCCAAGTCTCTCTGCGTTCTCACGAGCCAAGGTGAGCGCATCATCCGAGATATCAACAGCGACAACCTCCAGTTCCGGCTGTTCCAATGCAAAGGTAATCGCCAGGATGCCGCTACCCGTGCCAACATCCACCAGCCGAATCGCTTTGGGCTCGCCGATCGTGAGCTTCTTCAGCACCGCCTCGGCAAGGAGTTCTGTTTCCGACCGCGGGATTAGAGCTCGCCGATCCGTTTTGAATCTGCGGCCCAAAAAATCCCAGTGACCCAACAGATGTTGCAACGGCTCGCCCTCGGCTCGCCTTCGCACCTTCTCTCGGAGCGGTTCCAGCTCACGCTCGGACAGCGGCCGATCAAACTCGAGGTAAAGTTCGATCCGCTTCTTGCCGAGGGCGTCTGCCAAAAGATGCTCGATGTTTAGGCGCGGATGCTCAACTTGCTTTTTGGCGAAGTACGCCGCCGTGTTTTGGAGGACTTCGAGAACCGTCACGTTGAGGGATACAAATTCACGCCGAAGCCGGTTCCAATCCCGCTTCTTTCAACCGTTGCTCCATGTCACTGACCTGCAGTGCCGTCACCATTTCGTCAAGCTGCCCCTCCATAAAAAGGTCCAGATTGTACAGTGTCAGACCTATTCGATGATCAGTAACCCGGTTCTGTGGAAAATTGTAGGTCCGAATTTTTTCCTCTCTGCCGCCAGATCCGATCAAGCTCCGCCTGTGAGCCGAATACTTCTCGGCTTCCGCTAGCTGCTTTTCTTCGAGTAATCTGGAACGAAGGATAGCCAAAGCTTTCTCCTTATTCTTCTGTTGGCTGCGACCGTCCTGACAACGGACGATCTTACCCGTGGGGATATGCAAGACCTGTACAGCAGAGTCCGTCGTGTTTACTCCCTGACCACCCGGCCCCCCCGACCGGCTCACCTCGATGCGAAGGTCTTCGGGCCTGATTTCAATATCGACCTCCTCAGCTTCGGGTAGGACGGCCACAGTTGCAGTCGAGGTGTGAATTCGGCCTTGAGCTTCCGTCATCGGTACCCGCTGCACGCGATGAACTCCGCTCTCGTAGCGCAGCACCCGAAAGACGGACGCGCCACTAACCTTGAAAATGATTTCCTTAAGCCCGCCCAGCTCCGAGGGGCTACTTTCCAACTCCTCGATCTTGAATCCGTGAGGCTCGGCATACTTACTGTACATCCGATACAAATCAGCGGCGAACAACGCGGCCTCACTCCCACCTGTCCCCGCCCGAATCTCCACGATGGCGTCGCGATCTTCGTGCGGCTCTGGAGGCAACAGCGAGTACTGAACCGACCTGGTGAGCTCAGTCACCCGTTTCTCGAGAGTCGGGATTTCGCCTTGGGCTAGTTCTGCCAATTCCGCGTCAGGGCCGACTGCCATTTCGCGATTTTCTTCCAGCTCACGCGCACTTTTCTCCAGGACCTCCCAATCCTCTACAAGAGATTTCAGCGCTGCATGTTCACGCATCAGTTCCCTAGCGCGTTTCGGATTCTCAAAAAGTGAAGAAGACGCGACTTGATTCTCCAGTTCTTGGAATCGCCTCCGCTTCTGCTCGATTAAAGGCCCAAAATCCATAAAAACCAAAACGGTGAAAGCGCGACAGGCGCTGTCACCGTTTCAAAGCCAGTTGCAAAAATCTACTTCGACTTGCCCTTGCCCATCAATGTCTTACCATATCGGCGGGCGAATTTTTCGACGCGGCCGGCTGTATCGACAAACTTCTGTTCACCGGTGAAGAACGGATGGCAGGCAGCGCAAATGCCGATCTTGATATCGCGACGAGTCGACCGAGTGCGATAGACGGCGCCACATGCACAGACGATAGTCGTATCGAAATATTTCGGATGGATGTCAGCCTTCATGTCTATAAAAAGAGGTCAAAACTATCACACAGTTCACGTCACGCAAGTGGAACCATTCGACAGTTTCTGGAAACGGGTATTAAGAGACAGAAGCCGGGAGGCAGCACTTCTCGCAGAAGATGGCGCAATTTTGCGGACGTTCCAGGACGTGGAAGAAGAACGGGCCGAATGGAGAGCTCGGTTGTCGGGGTTTTCAGCAGGCGACGGTGTCGTTGGTGCATTGGGGAATGATCCCTCCTGGCCCGCATTTCTCCTGGCCGGTTGGGATCGAGCGCTCGTAATAGCGCCAATCGAGCCGGACGCACCGGAAGCCCAGCTTGACAGAATTCTGGAGCTCATCCAGGCGCGAGGTTTGGTCCGGGCGAGCAGCATCGAATGTTTCGATCGTCCACAAGTTGCCTGGGACGGTCCCAAACCCGACCTGCTTAAGATCACTTCCGGTACCACGGGCGCTCCGAGAGCGGTGCGATTTCGTGAGTCACAACTTCTCGCTGATTGCCGAAATATCTGCGAAGCGATGGGCATTCGACCGGAAGATCTGAACTTCGGAGTCATCCCATTCTCGCATTCGTATGGGTTCAGCAACCTGATCACGCCCCTGCTCTTTCAGGGAACCGTCCTGATTTGCTCAACGGATCGGATGCCACGAGCGGTCTATCATCATCTACGGAACTCTGGAGCGACGGTCTTTCCTGGAACGCCGGCGTTATTTCAGGCACTTGGATCGCTATCCGGTGCCGCAGAGCCTCTCCCCCTTCGCCTCTGTATCTCGGCCGGCGCGCCCTTGGCACCTGAGGTTTCGGGCGAATTCCATCGGCGTTTCGGTCTTAAGATCCACAGTTTTTACGGTTCTTCGGAGTGTGGCGGCATCGCTTACGATCGCGACGACGAAGCGGCAAGGCCGTACGGCTTTGCCGGCACACCCCTGGCCGGAGTTGAGGTCGTCAAAATCGACGCTAACCGGATCAGTGTCCGCGGACCGAATGTTGGCGATGGTTATTTCCCGGACTCAGACGCGGAGATCCTCGACGGTACGCAATTCTCCCCCGGGGACCTCGTAGAATGGTCAAATCAGGGAATACGTCTCGTTGGTCGTGTCACAGAATTCGTGAATGTCGCCGGAAAGAAGGTCCACCCATCCGTCGTCGAAGAACATCTCCGGAAAATGGCCGGGGTTATCGATGCAATCGTCTTCGGAATTCCGTCGGCAACCCGCAACGAAGATTTGGTGGCGTATGTCGTGGGCTCGAAAAGTCTGTCGCGACAGTTATTGGAAAGCCATTGTCGTGAGGGCTTAAGCAGCTGGCAGGTTCCTCGCGAGATTCAAATCGTGCCAGAGCTTCCATTCAATAATCGCGGAAAAATCAATCGCTCCGAGCTATCAAAGCTGCACGTCGAATCCCATAGTACTGGATAGCCAAGCACTCAAGTACTCGAGAATTCAAGAATTCAAGAATTCAAGAATGCTGCGATGCGGACCTCGGCGCGGGACTGTTGGTTCTTCTTGGATTCTTGAATTCTTGGATTCTTGGATTCATCTCCTTTAAACCATCACAAGCTGGTGAGATCCCGGAATTGTTGACTTCGTCTTCGGGAGATCTCAATTTCGGAACCGGAATGCAGTTTTATCCGCAACCCGCGACTGAACCAGGGTCGTATGCTCTGGACCCAGCGAAGATTGATGATCTGCCGCCGGTTAGCTCGGAAAAAGACCCTGGGATCCAATCTAATCTCAAGCGCGTTCAGCGAGCGCGCCACGAGAGCACGCTCGCCTTTAAAATAGACTCGCGTGTAATTTCCCTCCGACTCGAGCAATGGGATTTCTGCCAGTTGCACCATCCAGCAGTTCTCTCCGTCCCGAACGAATACCTGATCGGATTCACGGAGTACTTCCTCTGCCCAGGCAGAACTCGGCGTCTCGACGCTTTCGCGGTCGTGGATCCGCGCCAAGCTCGCGGCTAACCGGTCGGGCTCGACAGGCTTCAACAGATAATCGTAAGCGCCAAATTCGAATGCCTTCACCGCGAATTGATCGAACGCGGTCGTAAAGATGATCGCGGGAAACGAGTTCAATTTCACGAGGAAGTCGAATCCGCTTTCGCCCGGCATCTGGACATCGAGGAAAACCAGGTCGGGCCGCAACTCGGCTAAAAGCGCGCGGGCTTCCTCGGCATTGGCCGCTTCTCCCACGACCTCCACTTGAGGGTGCTTCACCAGCAACTTTCTCAGTTCCCGTCGGGCCAAACGCTCGTCATCAACAAGGATCGCTTTCATGAGGCAGGAAGAGCCCCGATACCGAACGGTTGCCGATTCGGGACGAAAACAGCGACCCGGACGAGTCCGGGAGTGTCCTCAGCGATCTGAAGCTCCGCATCGCGTCCGAAGAGACGTTGAAGGCGTTCGCGAGCGTTGCGGAGTCCTTTACCCGTTGAACACGCCTCGTCCGCACCGAGATGACCAGTGTTAGCCACCCGAATGCAGAGTCGACCATCTGTCGGATCAACTATGGCAAAGATGGAAAGTTCGCAGCGTCCGGGATTTTGCGAGACGCCATATTTGACGGCGTTTTCAACCAGCGTTTGCAAAAGCATCGGAGGAATCGGTCGTTCAAGCGTTTCGGGATGGATCTTTTTCCGGACCGTCAGCCGATCTTCGAACCGGAGCAATTCAAGTTCGAGGTAATCCATTACAACGGTCAACTCGGTTCCGAACGGAACCGTGGCATCGGAGTCAGTTGACAGGGAATAGCGCAAGATCGAAGCGAGACGCGTGACGGCATCCCTTGCTCGTCCTGGATTCTCGTCAATCAGCCCGCGCAGGCTGTTCAAGGCGTTAAAGAGGAAATGCGGATTTACTTGGGCGCGCAACGCATCAAGCCGAGTGCGCGAAAGCTCTGCGGCGAGCCGCCAACTCTCTTTTTCAACGCGTCTCCGATCTTGGAGAAAATGAAATCCCAGGTAAATGCTTGCCCAAAAACCGAAAGTTAGAAAGCCGAACAAGAAATCAAATAACAGGTAAACTAAATGTTGGTTTATAAAATCAAATGAGCCGCGGTGCTTGACCAGGTAAGATTCCATCGGCGATTCCAGGTAGGTCAAACCGACATGAAGCAGCGATAACACCGGAATTGCCCCGGCTACGCGCATGACGAGAGAACCGGGGGCCAAGCCCAGCCAGCCGCGGGTCAGGATGAACCCACGGAAGAGATGTGTAACTAAAACCCCTCCGGCAGCGAGTATAATATTGCTGAGTAAATACCCAATGACATGGCCTTCCATGATCCACGAAGAAATTGTACAGAGCAGCGCGAATGCGAGCCAAAAGGCCGATTGGCAAACCCAATACGCGAGCTGGGGCTTTGATCTAGGTTTTCGCATAGAGCCAACCGTCAAACCTAGTGTGCCGTCTCGCATATAGTGGTGATGTCGTTGCAATTCTCCTTCTCAAATGCGCGCATCAATCTCCCGACAAATTTTAGCTCGGCTTTCAAGGTACCGATGAAGGCCCGAACTATGAAAGCATCAGTGTGAAGAATGAGCGGCCTCTCGATGCCGTCGACTATCACGGTGCAAGTTTGCCTGCTCGAGTCGGTTGTGTGTGCCACCTGCGAGGTCGCGAAAGCGATCACGTAACCAAGGACCAGTATCGACGCGGCCCACGACATCATCGTAGGGTCCGGCCGTCTACGCCAGTATTTAGTGCAGATTCTCCACCAGTCAGTTTTCATTTCGGCCGAATTTTGCCGCAAAAATCTCCCACAAATTAGAAACTTGTGACGAACGGGCAAGGAGCGTGACTAACGGGCACATCGAGGCCGCTACGGGCGTCTTCCGGGCTTCTTGAATTCCTGATTACTTTTCGCTCAGACTAAAATCGGTGAACCAATATGAGGCTGGATTCGCCGATAAGCTGGAAAGCGTAAGACGTCCCGGATCCGCTGTGTCCGTTGTATGAAAGACAACGGTACATTCCGCCCAGTTATCGGAAATTCGCAGCGTCGTACCCTCTGCGATAGATCCCTGGTTTCCATCGGTCTTTTCCGGAACGACGTAAATGAACTGGGCCGGAGTACTCTTCGCCTGAAACTTCACTTCGT
>DASZGG010000095.1:0-4197 GCA_035939025.1 Chthoniobacterales bacterium
TCCTGTGGAGCGACAAACATTCGTTTGACCTCAACAACGTTCTCATCCATCGGGACGAGCGCCCCGCATCCAACCGCGTTTCCGTCGTCGCGCGCGACCAGGAAAATGCTTCTCGGAACCGCGACCAGCTTGGGATCGAAGAATCCAACATCGACAGGAGGAGAATCGTAACGCTTTTTGACTTCATCCACGAATGCGGAAAGCAGTCGCTGGATATCCGGAGAACGGGGATCTTCTTGCGCTATGGTTATCATCTGAGGAATTCACTTCACTTTTGCGCAATCATTGCCTGCAAAGCGACGCTAAATTTTGTGCGCTCGCATTTTCCTTTTAGCGTAAGCGAAGGCTCCAGCCTTTGCCCCTCACATAGCGTGCCACGCTGGCAAAGGCTGGAGCCTTCGCTTACGATCGCGGCGCGCCGTTCTTCTGCCTTGTCCTCGGCGTGAGCTTTGGCCAGTATTGAGAAATGGGTGGACCTTCTAAGCGGACCAAAATTGTAGCGACCATAGGGCCGGCGAGCGATAGCGAAGAGATGCTGCGCCGATTGATTGATGTCGGGATGGATGTAGCTCGATTGAACTTCTCCCATCGTACAGCTGAGCAAGCCAAACCGTTAGTTGAGCGGATTCGCAAAGTGGCCGATGAAATGGGCGTCTTTGTCGGGGTGCTCGGGGATCTGCGTGGTCCCAGGATCCGTGTCGGGGAAATGGGGGATGGCAGCATCGAGCTCCAACGGGGCAATAAGCTCATCTTAACATCGGAACACGTCATCGGTACGCCTGCGAAGATTGCGGTCAGCTTTAAGGGGCTCTGTCGCGATGTAGCGCGAGGATCTATCATCCTTCTAGACGATGGAAACATTGAACTCCAGGTGTTGGAAATCAGGTCGAATGGGGATGTACTCTGCGAGATCCTTCGGGGCGGCGAATTGAAAAGCAACAAGGGAGTGAACCTGAAAAACAGGTTGGTCTCGCTCCCGTCGCTGACCACGAAGGACTATCTCGATCTGGATTTTGCGGTTTCCGAGGAACTGGACTTCCTGGCGCTTTCGTTTGTCCAATCATCCTCGGACGTGCGATTTCTCAAGCAAGCGCTCGCCGAACGAGGCGCGTCAATCCCAGTGATCGCGAAGATAGAGCGGAAAAACGCTCTTGACGATATCGAGAACATCGTTCGCGAGTGTTATGGAGTGATGGTAGCTCGAGGGGATCTGGCTCTCGAAATGAGTTTCGAGGACGTCCCGATTGCTCAAAAGCGGATTATCACGGTCTGCCGGGATGAAGGAGTCCCGGTGATTACCGCGACGCAAATGCTGGAGTCGATGATCAACTTCCACAAGCCGACACGAGCGGAGGCTGCCGATATCGCCAATGCGATACTCGATGGTAGCGATGCCGTTATGCTTTCCGCGGAATCGGCTGTCGGCCGCTTCCCGGTAGAAGCGGTCGCGACAATGGCTACGATCGCCGCTCGCGCTGAAGAGGCATGGATCAAAGGTGAACTGCCCATTCCGCCCTCAATTCCGGATCGGGCGGATTTGGAGGCCGCAGTAGCTCATGCAGCACACGCAATTGCCAATTCGGTATCAGCCAAAGCGATTATTGCCGCGACCTCCTCTGGAGGTACCCCTCGCCGAGTAGCATGTCACCGACCTAAGATGCCGATCATCGCGCTCTGTTCCGCAAAGGAGGTGTGTCGCAAAATGGCATTGAGTTGGGGGGTCCAACCCGTCCACTCTGAAAATATTATGGGCACGGCTCACCTGGTGAAGCTAAGCGCCGACGCCGCGACCAGGATCCTTGGCGCAAAGCCGGAGGATGTCCTGACAATCGTCGCCGGTACCCCTTATAATATGCCGGGCAAGACCAACCTGATTAAGGTCGAAAAGATATCCGACGCCCTACGAGCCGATCCCGATAATGTGACGGAGTGACGGGCTCAACGGGACCGTTTTGAGTTTGGCGTTTTGGGTTTTGGGTTTTGAGTTTTGGGTTGCCAGTGATCTGGCAGGTCTCGGCACACAAAGCCAATACCATTTAGAGTTTGGGATGGCGAACCTTGCCAGCTAGCTGGCGATACTCAAAACTCAAAACCCAAAACTCCAAACTCAAAACCCCTCTAGCCTGCATGCCTCACAAATCTCTCAGGATTTGTGAGGCATGCAGGCTAGAGCTGTTGCACGGAGTAGCCCGCCCGCTTCAGCTGCGCGACGACCCCGTCGTCGCCGACCAGGTGGCCTGCTCCAACAATAATTAGATAATTTCCGCTCTCGTGAGCAAACCGTTCAATCTCCGGCATCCATTTCGAATTTCGTTTGGAGAACAAAACATCGTGTGTCGTTGGATCGGAGCGCTTGTCCTGATTTAGCAATTGGTCGAGCAATCCCACATCTCCGTTTTTCCAGGCATCGACCAGTCGGCCCACCATTACCGCGTACGCAGGTAACCCGGAAATCGTGCTTACCAGATAAAGCTCACTTTCTTGATCATTGAAGGAATCGAATATCTGCGCCTGATCACGGAGAGTTTCGAGTCCAAGCACCGGTTTACCCGCAGCTTTCGCTTTGTGATAAAAATAAAAATCAACCCCAAGCTGGTCGCTGAATCCGGCCATTTCGAGGGCACGAGAACTTAGCCACTCAGCGAGAAACCAAGGTTTAAAACGCTCGACCTTGTCCAGCGTCAAACCGTAGTCTGGGAGTACGCTCTTTAACAGCTCGATGGTCCCAGGCGAAAGCTTTTTCGAGAGAGATTGCCCGGATGGGTAAAGTGCGGTGCGCTTGAATTCTTGCCGAAAGCTCGTCGGGGTAAACTGCGTAAGGTCAATTTCAAACACGACTTGGTTCGCATCATCGAACGCACGCTCGAGTGCCGGTTTCAGCGGGTAGGCATGCTTTGACAGAACATGGATAGAACCGAGCAGATACATGGTATTATGATCACCCTTCACCTTCCAAAGCGTTGCCTTCGATTCGACGAGTTTGTTCGTCGTTGAGCAGGCACCCAAGAGGCCAATCAGGCACAGGGCCCAGAGTGCGCGAACGAACGGGCCGTGCGGGTTGAGCCGACCCCGCTTTCGATCGCTGACGCTCACCGCATCGGGCGGACTAATTGCCTGGGTTGGCATCAGGCTGAGTCTTCGGGTTATCTACCTTCTTCTCCGGGCGACTGTTAGAGACCGTGAAGTTCTTTCCAACCATTCCCATCACTCCTTCGAATGCCTCTTCAGAAATACCATGGGAAACCCTTAGGCGAAATCGTTTCCAGAGGAAGTCCTCCATGCGCATCCATTTCCCATTGTAGTTCACGCGCTGCGTCCAGGCGCAGATGGTAATAATGCTCTGCAACTGCCGAATTCTCAAAAGTAACACGCCCGCCGCTGTGACAACCACCGCACTCAGGCACAACAAGCCTGTTGAGATGGCGTCGCGCACGTTGACTTTAGTTTCGTTTTCTTGTAAGCGACTAGCTAGCGTTTGATCTTCGGCCGCTTGCATTTCAGCAATGACCGACCGAATCTGGTTCAGGGCCAGGACGCCACCGTTCGCGCTGACAAGTTGAAGCGCCTTTTCGTCCTGACCGGATTGTTTCAACTTGGTGACCTCGCGAAACTCGGCCAACTTTGCCTCCACTAGAGGGCGGAGCCGGTTGAGCCGATCGAGTTGGGCCGGACGATCAGCGAACGCCACGGCCATAAAAGTAAGCCGAATCATGGCGTCGTTTTGGGAAAAAAGATATGTTGGAAGCCAGGATTGACTGCCGGTCAGCAGAAATCCGTACTCGCCAGCCTCCGCCTCATTCAGAGCGTCACGCAACTCAATGAGCTGTGCCCTGTCTTCATTGCTCTGCTTTACCAGCTTCATCGCCTGCTGCTGTTCGGCGTACATCTGCCTCGATACCACGAAAAGAATGGCTGCGATGAGAATCGGAACAATGGTGAAAGCAAAAAGAAGAATCCCTCGATTTTGATGTAGAGATTTGCCGTTCATCGCAGGTTTTTAATGTTCTATCCGCGAAATAGCATGCCTTGGGCGGCAAGTTAGTTGGCTGGTTTACAAGACGCGAGCGAGCAGAGCGAAGCCGCTTCTGATGCTCGCACACAGATGGCAGTTCGGGAACTCAATTCTCTGATTCAGTGGTCGACGCGCCGCGTTGAATATTTATCGAATAGATGCTGGAAGTGAACGACATCACCATT
>DASZGG010000096.1:0-3247 GCA_035939025.1 Chthoniobacterales bacterium
TCCCGGGCGCTGGTCAGCCTCAATCCGGCTGGTGTTTTCAACGAGCACGTCGAGACCGAAGTCGTCATCGCGCCAAAGCGGGCTCGGTAGCGCCATCGCCGAGCCGGAAGTAGAACTCCGCAACAACAACTCGCGGCCAGGGATTGTGGCATCGTTTCGTTCGAAAGCGGCGTGCGGACGGTATCATCTCACTGCCCCAGACGCCGAAACGCCAATACGCCGACCCGCCGACACGTGATTCTTGCGGGCTAGCCCTTATTTAATGAGCCAAACGGTCTTAAGAATTGCCCTGAATTTCTCCCGTCGTTGTCGACGAAGCTCTGAGCGCCGTATTAATTCCCCAATAAGAAGAGGATAGTCAGACAAGGTCCTGGTTTTCATAACTTTGACAGCCGCCCCACCCCCATTTGCCCACCATTCGGACATCGAGGCAACTATTGTTTTGCTTTGACGCAAGAGGGCCTGCGAATCTTCACTAGCATACAGCGGCAATCACAATTGAACCACTACCCGAATTGGGTCTTTTTCGTTACTTCTTTTGAGCTATTGGCCTGCATGCCCGAAAAATTCCGAGAGATTCGTCAGGCGTGCAGGCTGTCGAGATGTTGACCCCATCGAAGGCTTTGCATAAAAGTGCCGTGCTTTATGGCTTCACGAGTCCTGATCATTTTCGCGCACCCCGCTCTCGAAAAATCCAGGGTGAACCAGAGGCTTATCGCCGCTGTGCAAAACCTCGAAAATGTCACAATAAACGATCTCTACGAAGAATATCCGGACTTTTATATCCATGTGAAACGCGAGCAGGAGCTGCTGCTGAGTCATGATGTCATCGTTTTCCAGCACCCGCTTTACTGGTACAGTGGCCCGGCGCTCCTGAAACAATGGGAGGACTTCGTCCTTCAGTATGGTTTCGCTTACGGGGCTCAAGGAACGAAGCTCCAAGGAAAATGGGCCCTGTCGGCAATTACCGCAGGCGGCACAAAATCGGCCTACGGACGAGAAGGTTTTAACTTTTTTACGATCCGGGAACTGCTGACTCCGTTTGAGCAGACTGTTCGACTATGCGGAATGGTTTATCTGCCGCCGTTTGTGATTAGCGGGACTTTGGTAACCGGTGAGGCTGAGATTGCCAAATACGCTCAACTCTATCGGGAGGTGGTAGAGGGATTGCGGGACGGTCGATTCGATCCCATCGAATTCCAGAAGGCGATGTACTTGGACGAGATTCTGCAGCCAGCCCTAAGCACTACGTAATAATTGCGGTTAAAGTAAATGAACTCAAGCACTCAAGCACTCAAGGACTCAAGTACTCAAGAATGCTGCGATGCGGACCTCGGCACGAGACTGTTGTTCTTCTTGAATTCTTGAATTCTGGAGTGCTGGAGTTCTTGGCTAGAATCAGACGTTTTATGGAAACCGAAGGACTGCTCTTTCAGGCGTTCATCTATCTTTTGGCAGCGGTTGCGACTGTACCTATCGCGAAGCAATTTGGCCTGGGTTCAGTCCTAGGCTACTTGCTCGCCGGAGTCATTATCGGCCCGCATCTGCTGGGCCTGGTCGGTCAAGGCGGCGGAGGCGTAATGCACGTGGCCGAATTCGGCGTGGTCATGATGTTGTTCCTGGTTGGCCTGGAAGTCCGTCCAAACCTGCTATGGCGCCTTCGAGGACCAATCGTCGGGACGGGCGGCTCTCAAGTCGTGCTTACCACATTAGTCGTCGCCGGTCTGGCATTGGTCGTCGGGATTCGCATCCAACAAGCCCTGGCCATCGGGATGATTTTTTCAGCCTCTTCAACGGCGATAGCTCTCCAAACATTAAACGAAAAGGGTTTGATAAATAGCAAGGGTGGCCAGACTTCCTTTGCGGTTCTGTTGTTCCAGGACATCGCAGTGATTCCTATCCTGGCTATATTGCCCTTCCTTGCTGTTTCAAATGGCGCCGTTTTGACGCCATCCGGCCACAACACCGATATTGCTCCCTGGCAGCGCGCTTTGCTTGTATTCGGCATCATGGTGGCAATCATTGCTGGAGGCCGATTCCTCATCCGCCCAGTCTTTCGCTATCTTGCCGGCATCCGGCTTCAAGAGATTTTTACGGTGGCAGCCTTGCTTCTTGTCGTGGGAACCGCCTTAGCAATGCAAAAGGTGGGCTTGTCACCGGCTCTTGGCACCTTCCTGGCAGGGGTCGTCCTTGCCGAGAGCGAGTACAGACACGAGCTCGAGTCGGATATCGAGCCGTTTAAAGGGCTCTTGCTCGGGCTCTTTTTTATCTCCGTTGGCGCCAGTATTGATTTGCCACTCATCAAGTCCCAGCCATTGTTGATCATCGGTCTGGTTCTGAGCTTGCTAGTCGTGAAGTTTCTCCTCCTTCTCTGCATCGGTAAGTTCACCAGATTGGAAAAAAGTCAGAATTTTACTTTCGCCTTTGCTCTGGCTCAGGGAGGGGAGTTTGCTTTCGTTTTGGTCGCCTTTGCCGCACAAAACGAAGTTCTCGGCCAAAAGATCGGTAACCTGCTTGTCGCGACAGTGGCTCTATCGATGGTCGCGGCGCCGTTCCTCTTCACTCTTAATGAACGCCTTGTCCAGCCATGGTTTTCGAGTCGGCTACCAGAGCGAGAAGCCGACGAAATAGATGAGCGGGATAACCCAGTGATTCTGGCGGGATTCGGCCGGTTCGGCCACATCGTCGGTCGTATTTTGCATTTGCGGGGGATCAAGGCGACGGTTCTCGACCTTGACGCCGAGCAGGTTGAGTTGGTCCGAAAGCTGGGGATCAAGGTATTCTACGGCGACGCATCGCGCCTGGAGCTGCTAAAAGCCGCAGGCGCAGAAAAGGCTAAGCTCATGATTATTGCAATTGATGACGAGGAGAAGTCTCTGCTCATCGTTGAGACGGTACGGAAGCACTTTCCCAATCTGAAGATTCTGGCCCGGGCCGCAGGACGCGATCACGCCTATCGCCTGCTAGGCGTTGGCGTTGAGCACATATTCAGGGAAACGCTGGGCAGTTCGCTAGATCTGAGCGTTGCGGCGCTTAGGATGCTCGGTTTCCGGGCGTACGAAGCTCAGCGGGTAGCCCTATCGTTTCGGGACTACGATGAACAGACAGTAAGGGAGCTCGCGCAATACACGGAAGACAAGTCGCAATACATCGCGGTCGCACGAGAAAGGATTCGTACCCTGAACGATTTATTTGAAAGGGAAAGACATCGTGTGCGGCATTCCGACATAGGATGGGATCCGCCAGG
>DASZGG010000097.1:0-9809 GCA_035939025.1 Chthoniobacterales bacterium
GCGGTTCACCAATTTGTCGGCGATCGCCGTCGCAACCTCATCCAGGGTGAAACGACTTGCTTCTGCGGCCATTTGGGAGTGCAGCACGACTTGAAGCAGCAAGTCTCCCAGCTCTTCCTTCAGTTCTTTGTCGTTGCCTGCGTCGATTGCATCGATCAGTTCGTAACACTCCTCCACCAGGTGCGGCTTCAAGCTTTGGTGAGTCTGCTCACGATCCCATGGGCAACCGTTTGGTGATCGGAGTTGAACGACAATTTTTCGCAAGCGTTCAATAGGAGAAGTCATAAGACAGGGAACAGCGGGGTCAGCGGATTCAGCGGCGTCAGCGGATTCAGCGGCGTCAGCGGGAAACCTGTACCCGCTGAATCCGCCGTTCCCTGTTCGCTGTTATTGTTTGTCCTTTTCCAGCAGCTTTTCACGAGCACGCCCCAGCGCGGCACGCTCCTGTGAGGTCTTTGGTGAGTCATAAGACAGGGAACAGCGGGGTCAGCGGATTCAGCAGGGAACAGCGGATTCAGCGGGAAACCTGAACCCGCTGAATCCTCTGTTCCCTGTTCGCTGTTACTGTTTGTCCTTTTCCAGCAGCTTTTCACGAGCACGCTCCAGGGCAGCACGCTCCTGTGAGGTCAGACTGTTAAGACCGTGTTTTGAAATTTTGTCCAGCAATTGATCCATCTCCACGTTGCCAGTGTCGGCAGCTTCAATTACAGCTGGGCGCGGACGCGATTTCGGTTTCTGTACTACCCGCAATTTTGGCCGCCGCCGCAGCGGAAATCGGAAAGAAGGCAATTCTCCGCCTCTCTGAAGGAAGCGGATGTAGCCGAATGAAAATCCGCTAATCAGCCAAAGTTCACCGAGTGAAACCCAAGCCGAGGAAGACAGGTCAACCGCCGAAGATAAGACCAAGCTGGCGATTGCGACCCACTTTGCAGTCAGGAACCCACCCCATTGAACTCCGGGGTATAACGTGCAAAAGGCGATAAAGAGACCGATCATGACCTGCGTTTGGCCGAAGTATAGAATCGGAGAACTGGTGATCAGGCCAAGGGCGGTCAGAGTGACTACCGGAATGAGGATAATGACGCCATACAGGGTCAAAAAGCGTGCTTTACCGATGTACTTTTCTATCTCAACGGCTGACACATAGAGAAAGAGAAGACCGATAATAGTGAAGAAGCTCGGAACGTCGATGAACGAGTACGTGACGATCTGCCAGATCTGGCCACCGAGAATCGAACGAGAGGAATCGAAGGCCAGCAGCAGAACGATCGCCTCCCAGCCGCCGAAGGCCTTGGCCAGAAAGGTGCCCAGGACTCCAACCGCGTAGGCCATGGTAAGAATCGTCGCGTAGTAGATCGGGTAGCCCCTAAAATAAGTGACAGGGCGATCTTCGTTGAAGCTTGAAAGCAAGGCCATACCTGGAACACTCTTGATCGAACCAGGTAATAGTAAAGGAAGTCAGGGCAACCGGCAAGGAAACTAGAGCCTGTTTGCTTCTCTTCTGATCAGAAGTTAATCTCGATCCGGAAATGCCTCAGACTCTCGATGCTCCAGTTCATAAGCCGAAACCGCTCGCGCGGAAAGCACGGGACTTCGCTACCTCAACCTTTCGGCGCCTGATTCGAAAAAGACGGAGGCCGACCGACGACCGCAACCTTCTGCCACTCCTGATCCAGGTTCTGGCGGGATTTACGAAAGTCGACGGCAGAATACTGGAAGACGAAATCGATTCCAGCCTGGGGTTCTTGAGGTATGACTATCCCGAAGCGGTTTATTCCGAGCTTCGGGCTTTGTTCAAAAAGGCGCTAAAAGAGCACCAGGACCTCGCACACATGGCGAAGCGGCTCGCCGAAGAGATGCCGCAGGATCGAAAGATCATGCTTGGCGTCCAACTCTATGACCTCATTGCGAAGGCGGGGATGCAGCAAGAACAGGTCATCGCTTACTATTCGTTCATGTCGCAACTGGGCATGGCAGCCCAGGCGATCGATATTGTTTATCAGCTGAACGCAGCGGACTCCGCCGATCCTTCGATCTACCAGAAAGGGACCTCGCCGCTCGAAGCAATCGTCTTTGGCTCGGGATCAACGGCCGATGTACAGATGAAGGAGTTGGGCCGGGATGAACGGCTAATGGCCTATCGTTACCATGAGCTGATCCTGTTCAAGAATCTGAGCGCCCGCCCTGTCATGGTTCGAGGGCGAGTTTTGGCGCCCGGTGAGTTCTGCCGGATCTACCCGGGCCAACGTTTGCTGGTTGATGAGCGGGTGATCAGCCATCAGGATCTCCTGTTTTATTTTAACGCCAAGAAAAACGTTTCGCTACCGCAGGTCTTCGTTACGGTGGCGCCAAATGATGAGGTACAGCTCGAAAAATCCAGAACGCGCGATAGCAGTCTGGAAGTTCAGTTCGGCCTGAACGTTCAGGTCAAAGCCCTCAAGAACGTGGCAGCCACCCTCAACGGGATTGGCCTTAAGTCCGGGACGATCGTCTCCGGCAGCCTGGAGGACCGGATCATATTTGAGAACGCGCTGGAACTTACGTTGGTTGATCTTCGGCGCGGGGCTCGGGCGATGGGGGGTCGCTTCCAACTGAAGGCTTCGAAATCTGTGTATCTCGTTTCGAACAATTCCTCCTTGCTTGAGGAGGACGATATTCTGCTCAGCCCCGGAACGAGCGGAGAAGTGCTCCTCAAAATATCGTGCGACTACGAGCGGAGAGTCGGGACGCTGGAGGTCTTGCAGGCAGACCGCCCGATCATGGTCGGAGAAACCATCGTCCGAAATTCGGCCAGCTTGGTCGACGGCGATATCATCCGCATCGATACCGGGCAGATTTTGCGGTGCGATTTCTCCGAACGAATTATCGAAGAGGAACGAAACATAATTCGGCACCTCGAAGTTCGTGATCTCTCCCTTCGTTTTAAGACCGGTGACGTTGCCCTCGACGGCATGTCGTTCGCGGCGAGTCGAGGCGAGATGGTATGCGTCATGGGGGCAAGCGGTTCGGGGAAGAGTACTCTGCTCAAAGCGATCTGCGGGCAAAGCCATCCGACAAATGGCGCAATCTTCTTAAACGGTCAATCTCTCTACAGTAATCTCGAAGCTTTGCGGGGGTACGTAGCGTACATTCCGCAGGACGACGCATTCGATGAGCATTTGACCATCCTCGAAAATCTCGATTACGCTGCGTCGATTCGTTCTCCGCACCTCTCGGCGAAAGATCGCCAGCGGCGGATCGACGGCAAGCTCATCGAGCTCGGTCTTTCAGAGCGGCGCGATAGCGTTGTGGGCAGTTCAGTCAAAAAATATTTGAGCGGTGGCGAACGAAAGCGTCTGAACATCGGATTGGATATGATCAGTTCGGCCGATGTCTACCTTTTTGACGAACCAACGTCGGGGCTGTCGTCCAAGGATTCGGAACACGTCATCGAGATTATACGGAGCCTTTCTCAGAACAAAATTGTCCTGGTCACCATTCACACGCCGACTTCAAAGATATTCCAGATGTTCAACAAAGCGATATTGTTGGATAAAGGCGGCCGGCTGGTGTTCTTCGGGACTCCGCAGGACATGCTCCAATATTTTGCGACGGCAGAACACGAGCAACATTTCGGGACT
Organism: Chthoniobacterales bacterium; assembly: GCA_035939025.1. GTDB lineage: Bacteria > Verrucomicrobiota > Verrucomicrobiia > Chthoniobacterales > JAFAMB01 > JAFAMB01. Next base: position 3,621 of record DASZGG010000097.1, read on the forward strand.
GAGCTTGGTGGTTGTCCCTCGTGCGGGACGACTCGTCCCGAATTTATTTTTGACGTCCTGGAGACGCCTCTGCGCGATCTGAGCGGCGACATAATTTACGAAGAAAACAGCAAAGGGCAGCTCGTGCCTGCCCGGCGATATTCCCCGGACTATTGGCGAGATAAGTATGAATCATTCCGGCTGATCCAAGAAATGCGGCAGGTCTCCCTTAAGCAGGAACCTCCGACCATTTCACCTCTTCCAAGTGACAAGAAAGCACCGACGCGGTGGCGCGATGAGTGGGTCCGGGTCAGTACGGTTTTCAGACGCGCTTTTATCAGCAAGCTGCGCAACCGGACGAACCTTTGGACCACCATATTCGAGGCACCGGTCCTGGCGGCATTAATCGGCTTTGTCCTGAGATACGCCGAGAATTCCAGCTACAACTTCGCTTCGGCATTTCATATTCCGACCTACCTGTTTCTAGCACTCGTGGTGGCTATGTTTCTCGGGCTAACAAACAGCGCCGACGACATCATCCGGGATCGCACTATTCTTCAGCGGGAGCGAAATTTGAACATTCACCTCCCCTACTATGTGCTCTCGAAGTTTCTGACATTATCGCTATTTGCAGTTATCCAGTGCGTACTTTTTCTCCTGATCGGCGACGCGATCCTCGAAATCCGCGGAATGTTTTGGCCCTATCTCTGGTTTATGGGAACCACGGCAGTCGGCGGAGTCGCAGGTGGACTGCTTATCTCATCTTTGGTAAATGATGCGAAAACCGCGGCCAACATTGTTCCGCTGGTTTTGATTCCCCAGATCATTCTCGGCGGAGCGCTGATTAAATACGACGAAATGAATCGGAACCTGGATTTCCTGTACGTGCTAACGAGGGACCAGGCCGCAAAAGATCAGCAACCGGCGGACGAGCGGATGAGACCACAAGACGTCGAAGTACCTTTTATCTGCCAGCTCATCCCGATGCGTTGGTCTTATGAGGCGATGGTGGTGGCCCAAGCGAAGCTCAATCCGTTCACACGACGCCAGGATATTCTCACCGACAAGATTGAACAGCTGGCCAAGCAAAAGGAGCTAACTCAGGCAGAGACCGACCGGCTCGATGATTTGAAGGACACGTTGGCGATCCTCTCGGGACTTGCCGGCAAGGATCCCGGTCAAGTGAATCAGGAAATGCGCGGGATCGATCGGATCATCAATGGTGCCCCGCTTGATCGCAAAAAGTTTGATTCGGGCGGCGATCAGGTGACGGCGGAACAACTTTTCCAAAATCGAAAGATCACGGACATGCTCACTGACGCGCAGATGAAGCAGAAGGACTACACCACGCAACCGCGAAATGTCTTCTTCGGTCCCGACAAGAATTACTTCGGCCAAAAGTTGAACATCTTTGTGTTCAACTCCTGCGTTATTAATGGATTCAGTTTGATCTTCCTTCTCTGCCTCTTGTGGAGCCTGCATCGGCAGTTGAGAACGATGTGAATTTTGCGCGAAGCGCAAATTCAGGAGTCAAGCATCCGAGAAGTCAAGAATTCAAGAAGGGTGCAACGCGGAACTCGCGTGAGTGAGATCGTTGGTTCTTCTCGAATTCTTGGCTTCTTGGCTTCTCGAATTCTCCTTAATGGGCCGCCGCAAGGTCTCCGGGACCAGCCGTACGCTGCGCGAAGCGCAAAATTCAGGAGTCAAGCATCCAAGAAGTCGAGAATTCAAGAAGGATGCAACGCGGAACTCGCGTGAGTGAGATCGTTGGTTCTTCTCGAATTCTTGGCTTCTTGGCTTCTCGAATTCTCCCTAATGGGCCGCCGCAAGATCTCCGGGACCAGCCGTACGCTGCGCGAAGCGCAAAATCCAGGAGTCAAGCATCCAAGAAGTCGAGAATTCAAGAAGGGTGCAAACGCGGAACTCGCGCGAGATCGTTGGCTCTCCTTGAATTCTTGGCTTCTTGGCTTCTCGAATTCTCCCTAATGGGCCGCCGCAAGATCTCCGGGAACAGCCGCACGCTCGGGTTTCTGCGCGAAGCGCAAAATTCAGGAGTCAAGCATCCAAGAAGTCAAGAATTCAAGAAGGGTGCAATGCGGAACTCGCGTGAGATCGTTGATTCTCCTTGAATTCTTGACTTCTTGGCTTCTCGAATTCTCCTTAATGGGCCGCCGCAAGATCTCCGGGAACCGCCGTACGCTTGGGTTTCTTAAACAAGAATACCAAGGGAACACAAAGCAGGCAGACAATCACCAGCACCCGAAACTGGTCAACATAAGACCAGAGCGACGCCTGCTGCTGCAGCGTCTGATATATCAATCCGTATGACTGATCGTGCGCAGCCGCAGAACCGACTTGCGGCGTCAGGGCGGTCTGCATTTTAGCAATCTGTTCGTTGAACACCGGATTGAACTGGCTCATCTGACCCACCAAAAGCGCCTGATGCGTCTGCGCACCTCTTGTTACCATTGTAGTGATCGCCGAGATCCCGACACTGCCCCCAAGGTTTCGCAGAAGATTTGTCAGTCCTGTTCCCTCACCAGTGTTCTCACGCGACACAGTCGCCATCGAATACGTTGCCATTGGAACGAAGATACAGGTCGTCCCAAAACCGCTGATGATGATCGGCCAGATTATGTTGCCCGGAGCGATCTGAAGCGTGAGATCACCAAACATGTACATCGACAATGCTAAGACTGCGAACCCACCGCCAATCCAGAAGCGCCCGTCGATCTTGGGGTTTGCCAGGATCCGGCCGGAAATGATACTGCCCAGAATCGCTCCAAAACCGCGCGGGCTCATCACCATCCCGGCTTGGAAAGCAGTATAGGAGAAAAGATTTTGCAGGAACAAGGGCAGGATCGCAGTTGTTCCGTAGAGAATCACGCCGACTAAGAACAGTAATAGAGAGCCGACCGCAAGATTTCGATCCCGTAGAATGCGCAAGTTGACGATGGGATGTTCAACCCGCAACTCCCAGATCATAAACGCGATGAACCCGATTACGGCACCAGAGGCAAGCCATCGGATAAAGTCTGAGGAAAACCAGTCCGCATCCTGTCCTTTATCGAGCATGATCTGCAGACACCCGATCCAGATTGTCAGTAGCGCGAAGCCCATAAAGTCGATCCGGCCCGGTCGCGCTTCTTTGAGGTAGGGCGGATCATGGAGCAATAAGGAACAGAGAATGACAGCCAGAATTCCGATCGGAATATTGATGTAGAATACCCAGCGCCATGAGTAATCATCGGTTAACCATCCGCCCAGGGTCGGACCCAGGATCGGCGCGACGACCACGCCAATCGCGTAAACGGACATTGCAGCCCCTCGCTTCTCTCGCGGAAAACTTTCCAGCAAAACAGCCTGCGCGATCGGCTGCAGCGCGCCCCCGCCGACACCCTGCACGATACGCGCGAGAATTAACAATCCAAGGCTGGACGCTAAGCCGCACAGGGCGGACGCGACGGTGAAGATCCCAATGCAGGTGATCAGGAACCTCTTGCGACCAAAAAAACGCCCGAGCCAGCCCGTAGCTGGAAGGATAACCGCGTTTGACACGAGATAACTCGTCAGAACCCAAGTCGCATCATCCGCGCTGGCCGAAAGGCTACCGGCAATGTGATTCAGTGCGACATTCGCCACCGAAGTATCCAAAACCTCCATGAAGGTCGCTAACATCACCGCAAAAGCGATGAACCATGGGTTCACGGCCGGTTTTCCGTCCGCAGAGGAGGTCGATGGAGCTGATGCAACCGCCATTACGCGACACCAAAGATTTATTTCGCGATTGGACTGTCTGCAGCCTTTGGCTGCCGCTTCCGCAATCCCCGGTTCACAATGAAGATCACCCCGATCGCAATGACAACGAAAGCGATGCCGACCTTGATGGGAGAGTAGTCCGGATCGGAAACTTTTACGGTCGGAACGACCGACTCACCCGGTCCAAGTTGCAGCCCGTTTCCAGTATTTATCGCTTCATCGAACACGATTTTTACCGGAACACGCTGGACGACCTTCACATAGTTGCCTGTTGCATTCTGAGGAGGCAGGAGACTGAATCGAGCTCCGCTGCCGGCCTGGATACTATCAACATGCCCACGAAATTTCTGGCCATGCAACGCGTCCACTTCGACTTCGACCGGCTGCCCGGGTCGCATGCGGCCTATCTGATCTTCTTTGAAGTTCGCAGTGATATAGACCTGCTTCGGCACAAGCGCGAACAGGCTTTGGCCAGCTTGCACGTACTCTCCGGGCACGACCGATTTTTCGGTGACCCAGCCTGACTCGGGCGCCAAGATTCTGGTGTAGGACTGATTTAAATTTGCAGTTGCAAGATTTGCGTCGGATTCATGGATCTGAGCATTGACGCTTTGTACCAGCCCTGCAAAGGCGTCCACCTGGGCGCGCGCTTCGCCTACGAGCGCTTCGTCACTTACCACTTTCTTTTCGGCAGCATTCAGTGTCGCCGCAGCGGATTTTGCTGCAGCACGGAACTGATCGACATCCTGCGGCGAGACCACTTTCGTCTTAAAGAGCTCTTCGAAACGTTTGAAGTCGCTCTGAGCTTTATCGTTCTGAGCAGCGTCCGCATCAGCGGTGGCCTGGTCCGACTCGACGGTTGCTTCCTCTGTCTTGACGTGAGCAATTGCCTGCTGAAGTGCGGCCTGCGCTGCGGCGGCTTGCGCTTGAGAGCTTGCCAGAGCGGCGGCTTTCTGGCGCGTCGCCGCATCGAAATCCCGCGGATCCAATTCTACGACCAGATCAGTCTTGTTTACGCTCTGGTTGTCATCTACGTAAACAGACTGAACGCGGCCTGCAACCTGCGCCGAAACCGGAACAATATGACCGTCAATAAATGCGTCATCCGTGGATTGGTATGCCGCAGAGTTGACCAGGTAGACCAGGCCCAGGATCACCACAAATACAAATACCAGAGCGGTGATGAACGTTGTAAAGATACGCTTCGCTGAATGAGGAGCATTCTCTCTTTTGGACGAGCCAACTCTTCTAGGATCGCGGACGGGTGCACGGATTTCCGTCGGTTCCACTTCAATTTGCTGAGTCATATCGCGGTCCTGAAGTTCAATTTTTGGATCCTTCGATTCCACGCAAAAAGATGTCGACGACAGTCAATATGTAGGCATCAGTGGAGTAGTTTCGCGGTAGGTATGCGCCCTGGCGCAGCAACCCCGCATAGAGCGCGTTTTTGAAGGCGTCGAGTGCGCACTCGACGTTTAGGTCGCTTCGAACGACTCCCGCTTTCTGAGCATCGGCTAGAATAGAGATCAAGCGCTCGCGCACCGGACGAATCACGTCAGCAATCATCGTCTGCATCGACTTTGGCAGCACGTGGCCCTCAGCCAGAAACGCGCGCGCAAAGCCTTTCTTTTTTTCCAAGTGGGAGTAGTAGTGACGCGCATACTTCTCCATGCTCTCCCGCAGGTTCTCCTTCCAGGAGGAATGTTCGTCCATAATTGCGGCCTCGGAGGCCAGCCCGCGCTCGAGTACGGCGCGGAGAAGCTGCTCCTTGCTTTTGAAATGGCGGAAAAGGGTAACTTCGTTGACGCCGGCACCTCGAGCGATCTCGCGCGTCGTAGCGCCTTGAATACCGTCCCTGGAGAAGGTCTCGGCCGCGGCATCCAAGAGTCGCTGGCGCGTTTGATCGGCAGAAGAAGAGATGAGCCGCTTGCGTACGAGTTGAGAAGCGGAGGGTTGCATGCAAGTACTTACTTGCACTACCGCCAAATGCAAGTGATTACTTGCATTTTTTGTTGTCGCCCGATTCCGGCTTTGATGCCACGCTAGTGCACCGTCTCCTAGATCCCTTGGGTTTCGCCGTAGGTCAGTTGGCTGTTTTTCAAGGCGCGAGCGAAGCGCCGCTATCTGGTTCATACCGGTCGATCCGCCGCGGCGGAGGAAAAACAGCCAACCGGCCGCGGCCCGGAGGGTTGCGTTGAAAATGGGTCGGCTGCTTCGTTGTTCGTCAGTCACGTCCCGCACCAGTTTGAGGGCCGCCGAGGCAAACCAGACCGCCACAAGCCTAAAACTGGTGCGGGATGCTCCTTCCTCCCGCCTCGCAGACGACCCATTTTGAACGCAACGAAACCCAAGGGATTTAGGAGACGGTGCACTAGCCCATAAAATGGTGATGTCGTTCACTTCCAGCATCTATTCGATAAATATTCAACGCGGCGCGTCGACCACTGAATC
>DASZGG010000098.1:0-5173 GCA_035939025.1 Chthoniobacterales bacterium
AACCTCACTCCGTGACGTACTCCTGCAAGGACTTCACGGCCAGTCCCTTGGTTTGGATTGAACGCATGGCCCTGATGCTTGCCTCGACGCCGCTGACAGTCGTAAGAATTGGGATTCGCCGAGCTACAGCCAAGCTACGTATTTTTACTTCATCCTCTCTGGGCGTTTTACCGCTTGGGGTATTGATAATTAGATGGATATCGTCGTTCTTGATCATGTCTATGACGTGTGGTCGTCCTTCGCTCAACTTAAAAAGCCGATTCACGTGTAGACCGGCTGATGCGAGTGCTGCAGCGGTTCCGCTGGTGGCGTAAATCGTAAACCCGAGCTCAACGAGTTCTTTACCGAGTTTCGCGATGCTCGACTTATCTGTATCTTTAACGCTCAGAAAAACATTTCCTTCACTCGGGAGCGCTGGCTGCGCAGCCATCTGGGATTTGGCGTATGCGAGACCGAAATCCTCATCGATTCCCATGACCTCTCCGGTCGATTTCATTTCCGGCCCAAGAGTGATGTCGATGCCTGCGAACCGAATAAAGGGGAAGACCGCTTCCTTTACCGAATAATGATTCGGCACAACCTCATGAGTGAAGCCGAGCTCGCGCAGAGATTTGCCGGCCATCACCTTGGCGGCGAGTTTGGCGAGCGGTACGCCGATCGCTTTGCTAACAAACGGCACGGTGCGTGATGCTCTGGGATTCACCTCAAGGACGTAGACTTCGTCATCTTTGATCGCGAACTGCACATTCATCAGTCCCCGAACTTCGAGTTCGCGCGCCATCGCTTTCGTAGCGGATTCGATAGTGGTCAATACTTTGTCCGGAAGCGAGAAAGCCGGGATAACGCAGGCGCTGTCTCCGCTGTGGATTCCGGCTTGTTCAATATGCTGCATAATCCCGCCGATCACAGAAACTTCTCCATCGGAGATACAATCGACATCCACCTCTATGGCGTCCTCGAGAAAACGGTCAACCAGGACAGGTCGCTCCGGGCTTGCCTCGACGGCGGTCCGGATATAACGGCGCAGGTCATCCTCCTGATAAACGATTTCCATCGCGCGGCCGCCGAGAACAAATGATGGCCGAACTAACACAGGATACCCGATCGCACGAGCGACATTCACCGCTTCCTGCTCGTTGGTCGCTGTCCCGCTCGGCGGTTGGTTCAGTCCAAGACGATGAAGCAGTGCGGAGAAATGCTTTCGGTCCTCTGCCATTTCAATGCTTTTCGGCTGAGTGCCGACGATGTGGACACCGTTTGCTTGAAGAGCGTTGGCGAGGTTAAGCGGAGTCTGGCCGCCAAACTGCACAATTGCCGCCCAACATTTTTCATGTTGGTAGATGTTGAGAACGTCTTCGAGGGTGAGCGGCTCGAAATAAAGCTTGTCGCTCGTGTCGTAATCGGTGGAAACCGTCTCCGGATTCGAGTTGACCATGATGGTTTCGAACCCTTCTTCTTTCAGTGCGAATGCCGCGTGCACACAACAGTAGTCGAACTCGATTCCTTGACCGATCCGATTTGGGCCGCCGCCGAGTATCATGATTTTCCTACGTTCGCCATCGCGGGTTTCGTTTTCTTCGCCGTAGGTCGAATAGTAGTAAGGCGTGTAGGCTTCAAACTCGGCGGCGCACGTGTCGACGAGACGATAAGTTGGGAGTATCCCTTGGCGAATTCTATCTGAGCGCAGATCGGCTTCGGTCGACTTGGTCAGATGAGCAAGCTGCCGATCCGAAAACCCGAGTTGCTTCGCTCGTCGAAGATTGAACGAGCCGTTGGCAATGTTTTTTTCTTCTTCAACAATTTGCCGGATGTTTTCCAGAAACCATAGGTCAATACAGGTTAGCTCTCGCACTCTTTCTATCGTAAAGCCGGCTAATAACGCGTGGCGAATATAGAAGATCCGATCCCAGGAGGCGTTTACCAGCTTGCGTTGGATTTCTTCGACGTCCCATGCGCCCGAGGCGTCACGAGCCTCACGATCCCTGGTATCCGCTTGGAGACCGAATCGACCGATCTCGAGTGATCGGAGCGCTTTTTGCAAAGACTCCTTAAACGTTCGTCCGATTGCCATAGCCTCACCGACGCTTTTCATCTGCGTGGTGAGCGTAGGATCAGCCCGAGGAAATTTTTCAAAAGTGAACCGGGGAACTTTCACTACGCAATAGTCAATAACTGGTTCAAAACTAGCGGGAGTTTCGCGAGTTATGTCATTTCGAATTTCGTCCAATGTGTATCCAACAGCCAGTTTAGCGGCGATCTTGGCGATCGGAAACCCGGTTGCTTTCGACGCCAGGGCAGATGACCGGGAGACCCGCGGATTCATCTCGATCACGACCATGCGGCCGTTCTGGGGATTTACAGCGAATTGGATATTTGATCCGCCGGTTTCGACGCCGATCTCACGAATCACCGCAAACGAGGCATCCCGCATGATCTGATACTCGCGATCGGTGAGGGTTTGTGCGGGGGCTACGGTGATGGAATCACCGGTATGTATGCCCATGGGGTCGAAATTCTCAATCGAGCAGATCACGACACAGTTATCTGCCCGGTCACGCATGACCTCCATCTCGAACTCCTTCCAACCGAGCAACGACTCTTCGATTAGCACTTCACCAACAGGAGATTGATCCAGCCCGCTGTTGACGATCTCCTCGAATTCTTGCCGGTTGTACGCGATCCCCCCTCCGGCGCCGCCAAGAGTGAATGCCGGGCGGATGATAAGCGGAAGAGATCCGATGGTGGCCGCAATTTCTCTCGCTTCGGCGACGGTATGAACAGCGCCGGAACGCGGAACATCCAGGCCGATGCGTTGCATGGCCTCTTTGAAGAGCTGGCGATCCTCCCCCTTGGAGATCGCCTCTGCACTGGCGCCGATGAGTCGAACTTTGTATCTCTCCAGGATCCCTGCACGATAAAGCTCCATTGCAGCATTGAGCGCGGTCTGGCCGCCCAGGGTAGGCAGCAGTGCGTCCGGTTTTTCGCGGACGATGATTTTTTCGATGACCGCAAGAGTAATTGGTTCGATGTAGGTTCGGGTGGCGAACTCGGGGTCTGTCATGATGGTTGCCGGATTGGAATTCACCAAAACCACCTCGTACCCCTCTTCTTTGAGGGCCTTACAGGCCTGGACGCCCGAGTAATCGAACTCGCACCCCTGACCGATTACAATGGGCCCGGAACCGATGAGCAGGATCTTATTGAGATCGGTATATTTAGGCATAGGCGTTGGCAGATTACCGGACGTAACCGAAAGGTCAAACGCGTATGGAAGAAGCGGGCCCTCGTGTCAGTAAGCGCCCGGCTCGGACGGAGGTGGGCGGTGGGAAGTGAGAGGTGAGAGGCGAGGTGAGAGGCGAGAGGTGAGAGTCTCCCGAACGTTGAACGCCGAACGCCGAACGCCAAAGGGCCGCTTGGGCTACAAACGTTGTTCGATCTCAACGATGCGCGTGAGCGCGTCGATGAAGTCTTGAAATCCACTAGCCGGAAGCATGATGGTGTCCCGACGCCCACTAACATCTTCCGTGATTTTCAGAAACCGTCCGCGTTCGTTCTCTTTGAGATCGAGAAAGAAGACCTTGCGATCAACCTGAACCTTCTCGGACGCGAGAGGTTCATCTATCTTGTGTGGTGTGTTGTAATTAATCATGATCTGCCGTTTTCCTGCTCTCTCCCTAAAGATTTAATTTTCCGCCCTCCCTATCGTTGACCCGAAGTAACAATTACTCGGTAATTATTCGTTCGGCAATTCACTCTTCGACGCATTTAGGGGGAACGTATCTGCGTATCGGCGTGTCGGCGTTTGCAAAGCATCATCAACTCGTCGAGAGCTCCTGATCATTATAGCCGTGTCGAAAAGCATTCTTACTTCCCCAGACGTCGAATACGCCGACCCGCCGACACGCTTCCCCAGCCGGCGGCCCATTTTGAACGCAACGACATCACCATTATACGTGAGACGGTACGCTAGCCCGCAATGAGCTCGTCGCTGCAGGCTTTTGCGTGATTTTTGCGGGCTAGAGCGAAATTCACACGCTAATGCCAATCGCTCTACGCACCCTGGTCATGGTCTTTTCTGCCGTTTCGCGCGCTCGGGCTGCTCCCTCTGCCAGGACACCATCTACAAAGCTAGCACTCGCTTCGAGTTCCACACGCCGCTTTCTCATTGAGGCAAAGCTGTCCCGGATGATTTCAAACAACCTGTTTTTGAATTCTCCGTATCCAATGCCACCGGTTCGGAAATCGTTTTCCATTGAAGCCACTGCTTCAGGCGTCGCAAAAAGGCGGTAGAGTGCCACAATCGCCGAATTTGCCGGATCTTTTGGCGCTTCAACCGGAGTCGAATCTGTCACGATGCCCATAATCTTCTTTCGTAACGCCTTCTCAGGAAGGAATAGCTCGATCGTATTTCCGTAGCTCTTACTCATCTTCTGACCGTCAAGCCCGAGAATGGTGGAGACTTCTTCTCGGATACTCGGTTCCGGGAGCTTAAATACCTCGCCGTACAATTCATTAAATTTGATCGCGATATCGCGAGTCATCTCGAGGTGTTGCTTCTGATCTTTGCCGACCGGCACAACATCGCTTTCATAGAGCAGTATATCAGCAGCCATCAGCACGGGATAAGCAAATAACCCGTGAGAAGGAGCAATGCCGTGAGCTAACTTATCCTTGTAGGCGTGGCTCCGCTCCAGGAGTCCCATCGGCGTGACGTTGCTCAGGATCCAAGTTAGTTCTGTGACCGCCGGAACATCAGATTGGCGAAAGAAACACGCCTTCGCCGGATCCAAGCCGCAGGCCAGGGAATCGATTGCGACCCCGCGAATATATTCCCGCAAAACGCCTGGCTCGTGAATTGTGTTGAGGGCGTGATAGTCGGCGATGAAATAAAACGCCTCGCCCTTTTCCTGGAGCTCGATTGCAGGACGTAATGCCCCGAAATAATTCCCAATATGCAAAGGGCCGGTCGGTTGGAATCCGGTGAGATAGCGCACCATGGAGAATCCTGACGAAAGCAGCCGCTCTGTCAACTGATTGTAGTTGGGTGTTTGGAGTTTGAGTTTTGGGTTTGGAGTTTTGAGTTTTGGGTTTTGCGTAGGAGCTGCGAATCGGCCGCCGTGATTGGCTTGGAAGGGAGTCGCTTGCGACTCCCGGGTGTTGCAAGCGACGCCCC
>DASZGG010000099.1:0-10180 GCA_035939025.1 Chthoniobacterales bacterium
TTTCTCCTGGCGAACGGAGTTCGATCCGCTTGTTGGCTGAATGAGGAAGAAAAACGAATGATTGAACAGAAACTCAAATCTGAGGAGGTGCACAAAGAGCATCTGCCGTTAGATAGACTCTTCTTTGATCCGACATTGCTACTGTTCGCTCTAGTTTACTTCTGTTGCGTCATGGGGCTGTACGGCACCGGCTTCTGGATTCCTCAACTCATCAAGAATACCGGCGTGAAGGATCCCTTATACGTGGGCTTGCTGACTGCGATTCCGTATGGTTTCGGAGCCATAGCGATGGTTGTTTTCGGTCGAAGTTCGGATCATTTCGGAGAGCGCCGGTGGCACTTTGCCGTCGCGTCTTTCCTTGGAGCGGCCGGCATTGTGATAAGTAATCTGTTCAGACAGAACACGCTGATTGCCATGGTCGGGCTGACCCTAGCTACTCTCGGTATTATGGCGGCTCTCCCGATTTTCTGGCCGATGCCGACCGCCGTGCTGGCTGGCTCCGCTGCCGCAGCGGGGATTGCCTGGATAAACTCGCTGGGGAATCTCGCAGGATTTTTCGGTCCTTCGATCGTCGGCTGGTTCACTGATTTGACGAAGCGCAGCGACTACGGACTTTACGTGATTGCCGGGGCGTTAGTAATCGGTTCAATCTTAGTGTTGGCCTTCGTCCCGCGGAGAGTTGCCCCAGACGATGAGCGTTCCTGACCCGCAAAATCATGTCCTGCGGCTGCCCACGCGCGTTTATTGCGGGTTAGAAGGCTTCTTAAACCCAAAAAACGAAGATAAGAGGTAACCGCTGCGGAATCTGCGGTTTCAAATTCGGAATTTGGGTGAAACAGACGCTGAGCGTCTGTTTCAAGACTCTTCTCTCCGATATTGCTTGTTTAGGTTTGGGTGGCTCGATAATCTCACCGCTCGCTATTATCTTATGAATGCTCTTCTGATGAGGTCCTCGGCGGCCATAGTCGTGTCAGGTCTCCTTTTAACAGGATGTGAAAACCTATCGCCGGCTGGGAACGGCGTGCTGTTCGGCGTCGGTGCGGGCACGCTTTCCGGAGGAATTGCAAAAGCCGCGGGAGCGAGCAACTCCGAAGCTGTAGCGATCGGCCTTGCAACCGCCGCAGTGGTCGGCGCTACCGCATACATCATAGCCAAACACAAGGCAACCGAACGCCAGCGCCGAATCGCCGAAGAACGCGCTCGGCTTGCTTACCAGAATGCGCCCCCGCCGCGTAAGGCCCAATATCGGAAGTCGCGCTATCTCGCGGTGGACACCGTGCGTGAAAAAGAGTCCTCGGGTGCCAAATCGGTGATGATCTATGATACCCAGACTGATCAGGTTGTCGGTAACGACGTCTACGACGTGAAGCAATCGCCCAAAGAAGGCACGATCTCCAAGTTCGACACTTATTCTGCGGAATACGTTGGAAGTGGAAGCTAGTGTACCGTCTCGCATATTATAGTGGCGGCGTTGCGTTCCAAATGGGCCGTCGGCTGGGGAAGCGGGTCGGCGTAGTGGCGTATCGGCGTCTGGGGAAGTAAGGCTGCTTTTCGGCACCGCTATAATATAATGATCAGGAGGTCTCGACGGAGTTGAATGATGCTTTGCAAACGCCGACACGCCCACACGCCGACACACCGATACGTTTCCCCAGCCGGCCCATTTTCAACGCAACCCTCCGGGCCGCGGCCAGTTGGCCGTTTTTCCTCCGCCGCGGCGGATCGACCCGGATGAATCCAGATATGGGCGCTTCACTCGTATATGCGAGACGGCACAATAGGGCACGAAGTCTCGGCGCCCTTTTTCAACGTTTCGTTACCGGATCGATGAATAGATTGGGAGCAACTATCAGGACGATTTGATTGCGGCGACGCCGCGCTGTGCCACTGGTACCATATGGGCTTCGAACATCGCGCCTTTGAGCAAGACGGCCATCGGTTACAGGAGATGGCCGACGTCGAAAGTGGGTATCGAATCCGTGTCGATAACTTCGGGGCAGAGTTAGTAAGTATCGGCCGGCGCGCGGTCGATGGAGGCTGGGACGGATACCTTTACCGGGATGGGGAGATCAAGACTGCAGAACGTGGCTGGCAGAACCATGCGACTGTGATGGGTTACTTTCTCCATCGAATAAAAGGTGAGAGGACACTTTATGAAGGGGACGAAATCCTTGGCGGAAACCACAGTTTCCTTCGGCACAAGAGGTTCGCGGACCCGGAAGTGAACCTTGGCGACCGGGGTACGCTTTGTTATTCCCTCCCGGCCGATCAGATCCAGCCGACCGAATATCCGCGCAAAGTGTCGTTTCGAATTAATTACGCGCTGCACGGTAACACCTTGGAAGTGACCTTCGTTTTTCAAAACGAAGAGAACCAGCGACAATCTCATGTGAGTTTTGGATTGCATCCCGGGTTTGCTGTATCATCCGTCGAACAGGCCCGTATCATTCTGCCAAAAGGGAAATATCGGCGATATTTGGCTCCGGACAATTTTTTGAGCGGTGAAACAGTCGAGTTTGAAACGAGCGGTGACACCATGCCGATAAAGCCGTTTGAGCTGCCCGGATCGTTCCTCCTTGAGGCGATCGACGTCGATAGTTACGACGTTAGACTCCATGATTACGGACGACACCGCCAGGTTGAACTCGATCTCTCAGAGGCACCTTACTTTACGATCTGGAGTGATTTGAATCCGTTCGTCTGTATCGAACCGTGTTGGGGATTGCCTGACCACCAGGATCAGCGACCTTTTGAGAAGAAGCTCGGCATTCAAACCATTCCACCGAAAGATACGCTCACCAGGCGGTTCTCCATGCGCTTCAGTTGAGGATGAATTTTGTTCAAACTCTCAGAAAACGGTCCGAGTTGCAGCCTGGAGTTCCTGCGCTGATTGATCGATGTTTCTCAAGGGACAGAGTGTTGACTTACTCCGCCCTGAATCGGCTCGCTGATTTTTTGTCGTTTGAATTGCGAAAGAAAAAAGTTTTGCCGGGAGACCGTGTGCTCTTTGGCATCGATGCAGGTCAAGAGATGTACGGTTACCTCTTGGCGGCGCTTCAAATCGGAGCCGTCCCAATTCTATACGATCAAGCGGAGCCGCACGACGAGTTCGTCGCCTGGATAACCGCTCTTGCGCCGAAAGCCTGCTTGATTCCAAAGAGCGGGTGGATCGGTTCTCATTTCGCCGGAATCCTCAAAAAAATCCCAATTAAGATTTTCGTTGGCCAAGTTCGTTCTCAGGCGCGGTGGTTGCGTTTGGGCAAACTGGGCGCTCTTGAGGAGCAAGCAGAGGATTCAGCTGCTCTCATGTGTCTGGTGGGCGCGGCGTCAAGTGGTTTGACGTTTCGAGTATGGTCTCAAAACCAGCTGAATGAAAGCGTTCAGCTTCTAGTAACACAGCTCAAACTGAAGGCTGGCGAGATAGATCTTTGCAATTCGCCGCTCCATTTGCTCGGCAACCTGGCTGCCGGCCTTACCAGTATGGTCGCCGCTCGTTTCGGAAGGAGCCTCGAGCGGCAGGTGGAGAAGTTCAAACCAACGCGCGTTGCGGCAGAAAGCCGTTTAATTCGACGGCTCTTGCGCAAATCGTTTTCACCGTTTCATAGAGTGTTCATCATCGATGCGCCGCTTGAACCGCAAGAGATCGACCATTTTTCCGGTCAAATGCAGCACGCAAATATTGAATTGATCTTCTACGAGGATCTCCCGCTCGCCTCGCTTTCGTTGAAAGAGTACGAACGAAAAGGGAGCGCAACTTTAATCGGAACTTTTTTCTCCACCGTCGAAGCGCGAGTCTCCACGCAAGAGCGCACCGATAACGCAATCGCTCGCCCTGAAAACGATCCGACTGCTTCACCACACACGCAGATCGGAGAACTCATCGTTCGGGGTCCGTTTCTGCCGAAACGACACACCCTTTCCGACCTTCCGACCGAGGATCCGCTCTTGCGCGGTTCTTCGAACGGAGATTGGTGTCCCACTGGCGCGTTTGGGTATTTTGATCACCAGGCCCGGTTTTGGCTCACCGAACGCCGGTAGCCTTTGCCGGAAGAGAAACGTGAACCAGCGAATAGATGTGCCCGAAATCCAGGGATTGCGGCAGATCGTTCCAGACACTGAAGTCAGCTAACTGCCAATTCAATGGATCGAATCCGATGATCTGAACGAGTGCGTCTGCCTGGTGCTCGCGTTGGGTCCAACCTTCCAAAAAGGTGCCGACTTTCATCTGACGCGGGATCGATATTGTGCGGCGCAGAGAATAATGCGCATCCGCTACTGACAAAATGTTCCCGAATATCTCGTGAACGAGCCAGGATCGGACGCTTGGCCGTGCAAATACCTGGGAATAGTTCTCGAACAGATCCCCCGCAAGAAAGCCGCGCATCGGATCCGGGTTATTCCACAAATAGATCGAGGTGTACTCGTTAACGGCAGCCTGTTTCGTATCGTTCACGCCATAAAGTTTGAATCCGAGGCCGTGGTAATGATCGAACTGCGGTGCAAGTTTGCGCACCCGACTCCGGACCTGATCCATATCGAAGTCGTCCGGGAGCGGAGTTTCGTACTGCATTAGAATCTGGTCGTACTTATTCATCGTAGGTAGGTTGAAAATGCGCCTCACGTCCCGACTGATCAATTTTGATTTAGTTAACGATCACTTGAGAAAAACTGAAGTTTCGAAAGAAGAGTTTTGCCTGGATGGTACTCTGATCTGTACAGCTCTTTTTTGCTCAGATGCCGACCAAAAGAATTATCCCGTGCCTTGACGTCACCAAAGGACGTGTTGTCAAGGGAACGAAGTTTTTACAGCTGCGCGACGCGGGCGACCCGGTTGAATGCGCGATGGAATATAATCGGCAAGAAGCCGACGAACTCGTATTTCTGGACATTACCGCTTCTTCGGACAACCGGCGAACGATGATCGACGTGGTCGAACGCACGGCGGAGCAGTGTTTTATGCCACTTACAGTTGGGGGTGGCATTCGAACGGCCGCTGATGTACGGGAGATGCTGCTTGCGGGAGCGGATAAAGTCAGTGTTAACACGGCCGCTATCCTTGAACCGGCATTGATTTCACAATCCGCCGAGGGTTTTGGCGTTCAATGCATCGTGGTTGCGATAGATGCAAAGCGCACTGGACCGAACCGTTGGACAGTGTTTACACACGGGGGCCGGAAGCCAACTAACCTCGACGCCATTGAATGGGCGCAAGAGGCGGAGAGAAGGGGTGCCGGTGAAATCCTGCTCACCAGCATGGATGCGGATGGGACTAAAGATGGCTACGATATTGATCTGACATCGGCGGTGAGCTCAGCGATCGGAATTCCGGTCATCGCGAGCGGAGGTGCCGGTAAATTGGAGCATCTGTTGGACGTGCTGCAGAGGGGCAAAGCAGATGCAGTTTTAGCGGCCAGCATCTTTCACTTTGGAGAGTATACGGTGGGGGACGCGAAGCGATTCCTGGCCGCGCACGGCGTGCCGGTCCGCGCCTAGCCGCAAATGCGAGTCAAGGAGTCAGGAGTTCAGGAGTCCAGAATGCAAATGCCTGTGGCGGGAACAGATAGTGGCTTCGAATCGACTGCTAGCCGAGCCGAAAACTTCATCGCATGGAGGCCGATTAATCACCATCTACAGACCCAGAAGACCACCGTCTCATTCTGCAACTCCTGAACTCCTGTACCTCCTGACTTCTGACTTCTGACTTCTTGACTTGCATGGATCAGCTATTATCAACGCTGGCTATCGCAATTGCCGCCTTCGTATCCACCAATATCGACGACCTTTTTTTACTCTCGAGCTTATTCGTCGACGCCGAATTCCGGACCCAATCGGTGATAGTCGGTCAATTTCTCGGAATGTCGGTGCTTGTGCTTATCAGCATCCTGGCGGCGCTCTTTACAATCACGATTCCGCGCAGCTGGATCGGTCTGCTTGGATTCGCTCCTCTGTTTCTTGGTATTAATCGCTTATGGAAGTTGCTGACCAGACGGCCGGCGAGGGGTCAGACAACGGGTAACGGCCCAGATTTTGTCGGAAAAGAACGGGTCAGATTCGCCTGGGCTCGCTCTGAGGTGTTGCTCGCCACACTATTGACTGTGGCGAACGGCGGAGACAACCTCAGCGTCTATATTCCACTATTTTCCGTCCAACGAGAGTCGATGCCGTTCTATGCGTTGGTTTTCGCCATGATGACCGCACTATGGTGTCTTTTGGGCTATCATCTGACAACCCACAGGCTGTGCCAGCAGAATTCTCCGGCTGCGCCGAAAATTCTACCTACACTCCCAACACTTCCCGAAAAATTCGAGCGAATGACGGATTTCCGAAAACCCGTATTGCTTTTCGATCTTGCGCTCGACTCTCTCCACCGGACAAGAATCGATCATGACAGTCACCCGTCCGCATTCAGTGCAGATGATATGGTCGTAATGGCGCTGCGGGTTAACTAGCTCATAGTAGCTGCAGGAACGGTTCAAGTGTATTTTTTGAGCGATCTGCAAGCTCTCCAAGAGCGTCATCACCCGAAATACCGTCGCATAATCCGGTGCTTCTCCGCCGACTTTGGCTCGCGTCTGAATTTCGTCGAGCGAAAGCGGCTTCTCCGCTCGAAGTAGCGTGTCAAGAATCTGGAGGCGATTCTTGGTAACCCGCATACCGTTCCCTCGCAAGAGTTCGACAATCGCATCCACGGACAGCTCTTTCAGTGGAGACTGGTTCGCGTGCGTGTGCCGAGTCATGAATTGTTGGAGCTTACGTTAAGCGCTAACCCGCAAAAATCACGAAAAAGCCGAAGCGACGAGCTCATTGCGGGTTAGAAAGCTCTTAAACAGACGCTGCGCGTCCGTCTAAGAGATCTGTTTTTAAATAAATAAATCAAAACAAACTGCTTCGAAACTTTTCTCTCCAAAAAGCAGCGGAATTTTCCGGCGTAGCCGGAGAATTCCGCTGCCTGAGCCTGCATCGCTGACAAATCTCTAAGCTAAGGATTTGTGAGCGATGAAGGCTAGGCGCATTCAAGTAAGCCCCGGTAGCCAGCGAGACAGAGATTCGAGTCCCTTGGCAAAAGAAAGGTGCTCGACTGCGGTTGTCTCCAGGGCAGCTAATTGCTCTTTGTAAAACTCGTCGTCGTGCATGAGATCCAAGGTCAACTCGGTGAGTTGATCGAAGGTTCGTCCATGACCATGCAACGCTGGATAAGCAATTCGTTCCACCGCTCCGTTTCCGCCGACGGTCGGTATTCGGCAGAGCAAACTATCGCCCGCCACCTGACCCGGAACGGAGCTTTGGTCAAATTGCAGCACCAGGCGGTGGCCAGCCATCAGCTTCAGGTATTTTGGATACGGTAAAGGTGGCGTTATAGTTAATTGGTCTTCCGGGAATTTGAAAGCGTGTAATCGACGCAATCCTGCGTTGCCTTCCACATTAATTACGGTAATGGGCACCGAAAATGTCCGCGCAGCAGACAGGACAAGGAGATGGTTGCGTGAAAGCACATCGAATTCCCGAGTGCCGATAAATATACCGCGCCGTTCATCGGATGGCCGCGAGTAATTCCAAGGAGTAAACTCTAACGGGTAGGGCGTTGGAATATGGACTGTTCGTTTGGACACTGAAGCGAAGAGCGGAATCAGGTCCGGCGTACTTGAGAGACACAGATCCGCACTTGAGGCGATCTCACGAAAGAGCTGGAAACGTTTACCGCGCGACAGTTGACCGGCGACCTGTTGAGTACCTGATTCTTTGAAGGACACTGCGACAAAGCATCCGTGCGATTTCAGGACCTCAAAAGCGCGTTGCGACTCGCTCAGATCGCCACGCAACAGCAGCAACACGCTCCGATGTTGCGCGGCGATCGCTGTGCTTCGGTAGAATGCTCCGTTCGTGCACGCGGCGTAGGCGTGATAGTTAACCGGAGGATGACTTGTTTCGCACGGCTGACCGGGTCCGTGTTCAAAGCTTTGATCAGTATCTCGGCCGCCTGGGTTCAACACGGCGAGCCCGGAAAGCGTCGCGAAGTTCACAAGAGCAGAAGTTTAGGCTGTGGCAACGGAACTCGCCGGCTACGCCGGAAAATTCCCCTGCTTTTTGGAGAGGATAGTTTAAAAACAGTTTGTTTCGATTCCTTTCTTTTAAAACGGGGCGGTTGCTTTGGTACGCTAAATGCGACTGTCACTGATAGGCACAATCAGCACCGGGCATCTCGCACGCCGCAAAACGCCGTCGGCGACGCTGCCGAGGAAAAGATGAGAAAGCGCGCCGCGCCTATGTGATCCGAGTACAATTAGATCCACGCGAGAAGTTTCCGCCTGGTCCAATATGAGATCGATAGCCGGACCCTGGAGATCCACTGTCATCGCGGGCAGTCCGGTCGCAGAAATCATCTCCTGAAGGCTTGCCAAACTTTCAGTGTAGTCGGGCGAAGTTGGCGCTTCTTGTGTCGGCGGTATCGGGATCGCATCTGGACCTGGTCCGATCGATAGTAGCTGCGGTATGGGCTCTGACGCGTGCATCAGGATGATTTTGCTTTGGAACGGCTTCGCTAAATGAACCGCTGCCTTTACGACTTTCAGAGTCACGTCCGAAAAATCGACGGGAACAAGAATTGTTTTCATGATACTTCCATCGACACAAGAAGCAACGAGTGGCCCAGCACGTTACGACACTAGCAGTCAAGAATTCAAGAAGTCAGAAGTCAGAAGTTCAGGAGTTGCAGGAGTTCAGTAGGTAAAAAAACTGGATACTCGGCTTGATCGACTGCAGGCAATGCCGAATTCCCTATCGCGCGGTCCGACGCTGACTCCTGAACTCCTGCAATTCCTGACTTCTTGGTGTCTCGGCTTCTTGCGTCGCATAGGCTGGAGCATTCGTTTGCGGCGTTGGACTTTCCGCATACCCGGCGGAAGTTAGACGATGGATGATCTGTTTGGCGCGAGCGATGGAGAGAAAGCTGCTCTCGATCCGAGCGCTCCGCTTGCGGCGCGAATGCGACCGCGTTCGCTCGAGGAGTATGTGGGACAACAACACATTCTAGGGCCCGGCAAACTGCTTCGCCGAGCGATCGAGTCGGATCGGCTAAGCTCCATTATTCTTTACGGGCCACCGGGAATCGGAAAGACGAGCCTCGCGCAAATCATCGCCTCAACCACAGAAAGCCACTTTGAACGGCTAAGTGGAGTGGAAAGTTCAGTCGCTGACATCCGTCGGGTTGCTGCCGCAGCGGCGTTGCGGCGAAGAACAAACAGCAGCCGGCGGACCATACTGTTTATCGACGAGATCCATCGCTTTAATAAAGCTCAGCAAGACGTCCTTCTGCCCGACGTCGAAAACGGGAACGTGCGCTTAATTGGTGCAACCACGCATAACCCTTTCTTCTACGTTAACAGCCCGCTCGTATCCAGATCACAGGTCTTTCAGCTTGAACCACTTTCCCGAGAGGATCTGGTTAGGGTGATGAACCGGGCCTTGGGTGATTCAGAACGCGGCTTTGGCAAATTGAAGATCGAAGCGGCTCGCGCCGCGTTGGAGTTCCTGGCAGAAGTTAGTGACGGCGACGCGCGCCGCTGTTTGAATGCACTCGAGATTGCTGTCCTCACCACGCCACCGGGCGAAGGCGGACTAATCCAGCTGGATCGGGCTGTCGCTGAACAGAGCATTCAGAAGAAAGCAGTCGTGTATGATGCCGATGAAACCGAGCATTTCGACACTATTAGCGCATTCATCAAGA
The DNA here is from genome assembly GCA_035939025.1 of Chthoniobacterales bacterium. Classification (GTDB taxonomy): domain Bacteria; phylum Verrucomicrobiota; class Verrucomicrobiia; order Chthoniobacterales; family JAFAMB01; genus JAFAMB01. The sequence continues at coordinate 9,725 of DASZGG010000099.1, forward strand.
GCATGCGCGGCTCGGATCCAGACGCTGTGCTTTATTGGCTCGCGAAAATGTTGTATGCGGGAGAAGACATTCGTTTCATTGCGCGCCGTATTGTAATTGCCGCGAGCGAAGATGTCGGGATGGCGGATCCGAACGCCTTGATCGTCGCTGTGGCGGCGCAACAGGCGGTAGAATTTGTCGGTTTGCCAGAGGCACGGATCCCGCTGGCGCACGCCGCTATCTACGTCGCGACCGCACCGAAAAGCAACCGGGCCTACCAAGGCTTCAACAAAGCCATGGAGGACGTCCAAGCGGGTAGAATCCTGGCCGTCCCAAAGTACCTGAGAGGAACGGGTTCGAAATTGCTTGGCGAAGGCGCCGGGTACAAATACGCGCACGACTTCGAGGGAGGCTACGTCCCACAAGCGTATCTGCCAGAGGGCCGAATCTATTATGAACCGACCGAGAATGGATTCG